>CAYMXM010000248.1:0-7345 GCA_964394065.1 uncultured Pirellula sp.
CCTTTGGGGGAGAAGGGCTGGGGATGAGGGGGCAGCGGCTTAGTCAACAATGGCTCAGTTAGATCTCACTTCTACCCCTCACCCCCGGCCCCTCTCCCCGAAGCGGGGCGAGGGGAGCAGAGATATAAAGGGCGGCGCGTGCCAGGACAGAAACACGGAAGTTATTTCGGGACAGTTCCTAAAACGCGACGCGGGCTAGGATGCCAAAGCGGTGTCCGACGGGGACGAGCCCGGGTTGGACAAGAAGCGAATCAGAAAACGAGACTGGCGCAAATACAATTCGCCACAATACCAACTTTTTGACAGCCCAGGACTCGTGCTTGTCTCCCCCCCCATCTACAATGCAGGGCGATTCCGCCAGGGGATTTGTTCCCCTCCCACAGAAAACCGACCGTCCGCCACGCTCCGACTAGGTTTAGCGCATGCTTCAGCGAAAGTACATTTTCCCCAACGTCATCGAACTCAACGTGCAAGCCGGTCACATGATCGGCTGCAATGTCTACTTGATTCATGAGGGAGAGGAATGGGTTCTCATCGATGTCGGCTACGACGAGGATGTCGATGAGATCGTCGATCTTATTCGCAATCTGGATTTCAGCCTCTCGAAGTGCAAAGCCCTCATCGCGACCCATGCCGACGTAGACCATTGCCAAGGAATGGCTCGGCTTAAGCAAATCCTGAAAACCGAAGTGATCGCCCACCCTAAAGCTGCTGTCCTCCTGGAAAAAGGGGACCGGCTTCAGACTTTCGCCGAAATCGACGCGCAAGGCATCCGGGAAGAAATGCCAACCGTCACCGTTGAGCGACATGTCAACGACGGAGATACGATCGAAGTCGGAAATATCAAGTTGGAGGTTTGGTCGACCCCAGGACATGCCGATAGTCAACTCGCCTTCCGCTACAACGAGCTCCTCTTCAGCGGCGATAACATCTATCGAGACGAAGGGGTCGGGGCGATCGATGCACATCACGGGAGCGACATCCCCGATTTCATCCTGTCCCTACAACGCATTCGGAATTCCAACGTCGAGTGGCTTCTCCCTAGCCATGGGCCCTATTTCCGAAAAGAAAACGGAATGATCGATCGGGTCATCAAACGATTGAAGGGATATCTCCATCTGTCGGACTTTGGCACCTGCGCGATCGATTGGCCGCTAATCGATCAATGGGAACAAGAAATCGCCGAAGGGAAGCTCCCGAACTAGCCTCTCCCGAGCGACGATGACTTCCGATTCTCAGCAAACGCAAACTCGCGAAACCACTCGAATCGTAATCTTCGTGATCCTCTTCGGAGTCACCGGATTCCTCGGTCTCCCCCTCCTATGGTTCAGCAAATCGTTCACCCCATGGGAGAAGGTCTTCTGGTCGGTAATGACCACCCTCTACACCCTCCTCCTGATCGCCATAGCCGCCGCCACCTGCTGGTGGGCGTATCGGCAACTTTATCCGGCGTAAGTTCGCCGCGCGGGTTGGGGCCAATGTAGAACGGAATTCATTCCGTTAACCGCCGCCTCCAACTCCTGCCCCTGTTGCACGCATTGCAAATCCCCAACTCAGGGCCACCCAAGCCCCCGCAAGTATCGAAAGGCTCGCAGCCCCGACGTGGCACTTGAACAGCCCTGAGGTGGAGACCGGCTCTCCGCGCGGGTAGGGGCTTTGAATGGAAGCGTTGTTTAACGGAATGAATTCCGTTCTACATTGGGCCTAAACGCAAAAAGCGTCGCGAGTTGAAACAAGTCTGTTCCATACTGCGACGCTTCCGCACACGCTCGAATGGCCGGGAACTGCCCCGTGCCATCCTTTTCTTCGAGTTAATATTTTGCAAGCATTACGCGTCACGCGGGGATGCGCTAGGGGTCGAATTGACGCACCCGCGCGTAACGCGTGACGGTTAGAGTTTAGAATCGTTCAAGAACTGCATTGTTGCGATCAACCCACTTGACGTTGAAGTGGGAGGACTGCTGCTGCAAATTCTCGTAACGCAACGGGCCGAGATTCCATCACACGGCTTGCTCCACCAGGCATTCCAGTAGACATCACCGCAGACAGGGCTGCAGGTTCAAGCTCCACTTCGACCTCTTTCAATTCACCACGAACGACCTTCACATCCCGTGGGGCCTCAATTCCGATCGTGACACGATTCCCCGAAACCTTGGAAATCACCAAGGTTACATTGTCACCAATCACAATTCGTTCGCCTTCTTTTCTGCTTAAGACCAACATCGTGTAGTCCTCCTTGCTTTCGCTAGCAAATATTTGCTTTTAAACAACTGACAAAAACTTACCTGTTTCAACGCTTCCAGTGCGAACAGCGTTCCAAACTTCGAAATACTGCAAGAATTTCTGAGTAACTTTCGAAATCGACTCAAGTTCTTCGCAGGAAAGGTCGCGTCGGTTGGTTAATGGCGGGAAATTTGTCGAAAGTAGTCTCTGAAACTACAAAGGTTTACAAAAAATCCCAGCATCCCTTACCGCGAGTCGAATTCTCTCCTGCGAGTCAAGCTTGAGTGCTGTTCGTCGCTGACAAGAGTATTTATCGCGGGTCGATGGACACGGTTGGTCACGCGAAAAGAGAATTCCCATCTTCCAGGGAATTTTTTGGGCGGGAAGGGGGGGAAGTCACCCTCCCCTCTGGGCAACGCAGTGAAGTATTTTCCCCAGGGAAACGGGCGTTTCTTGTCCGATCGGGGCCCGGCACGCCCTGAGGCACGAAGGGCGTGCTGTGAGACCTGGGATGGATGTGTGATTGCCAGCGCTGTCCCTCGCTTACGCCACGGGTTGTGATTTTCGGGCCTCGCTTCGTCGGCCCAACTACCCAAACACCTCCGATTCACACCGATGCCCGGGCCACGAGATAGAAACCGCGACCACTTCACACACCCTACAAAAACCTCCCCACCCCTGGGAAGGCCTCGTTCTGACCTTTAGCCTTTAGCCTTTAGCCTTACTTAATCTTGCTCGCGTTGCCAGCTTGGCCGAAAGCGACCATTCGGTCGATGCAGACTTGCTTCATGGCCGAGCGTGCTGGCTTGAGATAATCGCGTGGATCGAACTTTTCAGGGGACTCCCACAAGACTTTGCGAATCGCTCCGGTGATCGCCAATCGGCAGTCGGTATCGACGTTGATCTTTCGAACACCACTCTTAATCCCTCGCTGAATCTCCTCGACAGGAACACCCCATGTTTGCTTGATCGCACCACCATACTTGTTGATGATATCTTGCAATTCTTGCGGAACGCTGCTGGATCCGTGCATCACCAAGTGGGTGTTGGGAAGCCGTTTGTGGATCTCTTCGATGCGAGTCATCGCGAGGACTTCGCCGTCCGGCTTCCGGGTGAATTTGTAGGCGCCGTGGCTCGTTCCGATCGCGACCGCGAGGGCGTCGACGTTGGTTTCTTCGACGAAGCGAGCAGCTTCTTCGGGATCGGTGAGAAGCTGGTCATGGCTGAGGACTCCTTCGGCCCCGTGTCCGTCTTCCGCTTCGCCGGTCCCTGATTCGAGGGAGCCCAAAACCCCGAGTTCTCCTTCGACCGAGACGTTGCGAGCATGGGCGAGCTTGACCACCTCTTTCGTAACTTCTACGTTGTACTCGTACGAAGCAGGGGTTTTGCCATCTTCTTTGAGGGATCCGTCCATCATCACGGAGGTAAATCCGTTTTCGATGGCGGAAAGGCAGGTCGCCGGGGAATTGCCGTGATCCTGGTGCATCACCGTTGGGATCTCGGGGTAGAGTTCGACGGCTGCAAGCATAAGGTGACGCAGGAAAGCGTCTTGCGAGTAGGAGCGAGCTCCTCGCGAAGCTTGGATGATCACGGGAGAATTCGTTTCCTTGGCCGCCTCCATGATCGCCTGAATTTGCTCCATATTGTTCACGTTGAACGCGGCCACTCCGTAGCCGTTTTCTGCTGCGTGATCAAGGACTTTGCGAAGTGGAACCAATGCCATAGGAATTTCTCCGAGAGGGATACCAGAAAAATGCGATAGAGATCAGCCGGAGCTGAAACTCGATCGGGAGGTGAATTCCTCCCTTCAATGGCGTAGGATTATGAATCCGATGGGCGGCTGCGACAATCCATAATTACATTGATTTCCGGTAACGATAATGGATGATGAATTTTCCAAACCAATCCGACGAGTGACGAAGATGGAGCCACTCGACAGTTACCTAAGTGGGAGTTGGGAGGCGCTCGGTGCGGGAGCCCCGATGCTAGTGGCACTATCTCAACTTAGCAGCGACTCTATGGCGAACCACTCCGCCACAGAACGGATCGATCTCGATTTGCTTCTCCCGGAAGCGAAGGCAATATTAGTAGCAGCACGAAATCGGGGGGTAATCGAGTTAAAAGCCCTAAATTCGGCATTTGAGGCTCCATCCCGACTTTTGGCGGTTTATGTTGAAGTAGACGACGTGCAAACGATCGCCTTTCGCGACCCGAACATTCCCGAGGTAACGGTCCGGTTTTTGGAGGGATTTCGTCAATTGTGTGCATACGGGCTGGTCATGCACCACATTTACCGCGATTTTTCGCTGACCAGCCGTGGGTTTGATCTATCACGAACTATTAGTCAGGAAGAAGTCCAGCCGTGGATCGACAAGGGAACCGAATTCGGTTTACACGATTAACCATCGTCCTCCCCATCCTTCTGGTCGTGGTCCTCCTTTCGGTCGTCGGTTTACAGCGATGGTGGAAGGAGGTTACGACCGGGGACGTGGTCAGTGACAGCCAGGATCCCTCATGCCTCGCCCCCCCCACGGAACGGGAAACGAATCCTCCCGAGGGGATCGCGACCTCCGCGATTCGTTCCACAACAGAGACTCCTGAGAGCGTCTCCTCCGAGTGGCATCCCCTCGACGATGTCCTAGAACTTGCTCGTAACGCACTCATCCTCCACCGTGAAAACCATCGCGACTACACCGCTACGCTCGTCAAGACGGAGCGGATCAAGTCGACCCTCCTCCCGACGACCAAGATGTCGATGAAACTTCGTTACCGGGAGCTTCAACCCGGAAACGGGATTCGAGGAGTCGACGTTTACTTCCGTTTCCTCGAACCGAAGAACCAAGCGGGACGCGAAGTGATCTACGCTCCCGAACGATACGACGGGTTGATCAAAGCCCACGAAGGTGGATTCCTTGGAATGATCACGGTCGCCCTTTCCCCCAACAGCCAGATGGCGATGCGCGGCAACCGGCACCCAATCACCGAAGTGGGACTCGAAAAGCTCATCACCAAACTGATCGAGAAAGGGGAGCGAGATCGCTTCCGAGGAGATTGCATCGTCAATCGCATTCCAGGCGAGCAGATCGATAACCGAGATTGTGAACTCATCGAGGTGATCCATCCGGAGAAGACCTACCAACAAGGTGACGCCACATTCGAACACGAGTTCTACAAAGCGCAGGTCTGGTTCGATACCGAGAACCTCGTGCCGTTGAAGTACTCCAGTTACCAATGGGCTGAATCCCCCGATGGCGAACCTCTTCTCGAAGAAGAGTACACCTACCTCGACCTCAAGTTCAACGTCGGCCTTTCGGACGACGATTTCGATACGGAAAATAAGGCTTATCGATTTCCGTAGTTTTAAGGGGTAACCACGGAACACACGGAAACAAAGTAAGGTCTTTTTTTTGCAAGACAAGATTATCAGGACGAGCAGGATTGGGGACCACAGGGAAGGTAGCAATGAGATCCCCATTGAAAATAATCGCGATCTTTCTTGCTGCGCTGAGCATTTTATTGGCGCTCGACTACTCTATCCCCTTGGAGAGATGGTCCGTTCCGGAGATTGAGGGTGCTGTAAGGTCAGATCAACTTGATGGATTAGTGATTTCACTCCAGTCAGAAGGAAGAACGATAGAGCAAGCCCAGCCTGATGCGGAGGGACGTTTTGCGTTTTCCGCAAAGAAGGAGCAACAATTGAGGTTGTTTTCGATTTTCGGTGGGGATACCGTTCAGACTTGCACTGTAATGCTTGTTCGTGAAAGAACGATTTTGGGGAAACTAAACATCGGGATTATGGGGGGTGAACTGATCGCCACCAACCCACCGACCGTAGTGCTAATAGGTGCTATTGAGGATCCGCTACAACCGTCTTCTCTACGAATCGTTAACGAGCAAATCACTTGGCAGTATCAGAACTCGATTCAAGAATCAGAGTTCAAGTCACTCAAAAAGTCCTTTTTTGATTTGCTGGGATCCGATCCAAACTTGTTACCGGAAGTTCATATCTGTGATTGTCACAAGACTAGCTGGTGGCCTTGGGAATCAGCTTTTTCAGTACGCAACGGGATTAGCTCTCGCGCGTCGTTTGGATTCGAGCCTTTTCGTCGACACGCGTTTGCTCAAGTTGGACGAGCAACGGCTCTTCGGTTTGGATGAGTTCGGAATCGAGCCTACCGAAGAGGAGAACCTCCCGGCATGGATCCCTCCCATCAAACGGGCTTCACCCAAGTTCTGGGTTTGGAAGCTTGGAACCGGGCGCAAAGTTCTCTATGTACGGGAGAACAAAGGAAGGGGCTGGAGTGCGCTGACCGATCCACAGCGAAGAGAGACCAAGGAAATCTACTTGCACGGCTATTGGCAGTCGGAATCCTACTTTGCCGATCAAGCGAACGCTGTTCGCGAAGCGTTTCAGTTTCGAAGCAAACCAACGTCGATCAACGCTGAATTTCTCGATCGGATCCGAGATGGGACTGCGATCTCGGTTCATGTGCGACGAGGGGACTATACCAGCAAAGTCAATCAACAGATCTACGCGACCTGTAGCGACGACTATTATCGCCGCGCCATCGAAACGATTGCCGAAAGGGAAAAGGGACCTGTGCATGCTTTTCTCTTTTCGGACGATCCAGAATGGGTTGCAGCAAATATGAAGATCAATGTGCCATTTTCGATCGTCAACCATAATCAAAAGTCCCCCGTCGACGATTTGCGATTGATGGCAGCTTGCAGGCACCACGTCATCGCCAACAGCACCTTCAGCTGGTGGGGAGCTTGGTTAGCCTCTCCCCACGATCAAATCGTAGTTGCCCCGAAACGATGGTTTGTTAACGACGCTGTTGCCGAGTCTCGACTGATACCGGAACGTTGGTTACGGGTGGATTGATCGTAGGGTGTGTGAAGTGGCCGCCGCTTCCATCTTAGATCGAGATGACGAGTCAATCATCGTTTCTATTGCAATCACCTTCGCACCCAAAGCGGCCGCGGAACACGCCGTCTCAGGGGTGAGCAACCGCCTAGTACTAGGTCAAGTGGAAGAGTCTAAAATCTCTTCCAACCTGGTACTCCCTGGGGGTGGCCTGACGCATCGGTGGTAAGAGGGTGGACGCGAAGCGTCCCCCAT
>CAYMXM010000249.1:0-7340 GCA_964394065.1 uncultured Pirellula sp.
GCCACGGGTTGTGATTTTCGGGCCTCGCTTACGCGTCGGCCAAACAGCCAAACACCTTATATTCGTGCCGATGCGTCAGGCCAGGCCGGGGGTGAGGGGTAGAAGTGTTAGAAATCACTGCCAAGAGCGATTCTCAACCTCGTTGGCAAGACCACGTGGCAGCCCATCTGTGGCTCTATTTTCTTGCGATCAATTTAGCAGGATACATCGTGTTCTGCCGAGGGTGGGCCTACCTGGGGGTGCCCCCCCTCTATATCGGCGAAGTTCTAATGTTCTCGGGGATGTTGATCGTCCTCCTTTCGGGGCGGTGGATCGTCCTGATCCAAAGCTGGCTTGTTCTCCCCATTCTCCTCTTCGCTGCATGGGGGGCTTATCGAACCTTTCCCTACCTTTCCCAGTACCAGATGTATGCTGTGCGGGACGGAATGTTGTGGGGATATTCCGCCTTTACCTTCATCGTTTTTATCTACGTGACGACGAAGCCCGAACGGCTCCGAATATTGGCGGACTGGTATAGCCGGTTCTTCCCGGTTCTTCTCTTGCTGATGCCATTGATTTGGATTCCGACTCACCTTGCAGGTGAGACAGAAACAACCAACCCGATCACCGGGCTTCTATTCGGCGCCAAGGCAGGAGATACCGGAGTCCATCTCGGAGGGATGATGGCTTATTGGGGTTCCGGGATGGTTGGGCCGCAATCGTTGCGAGTGTTGGTTCTTTTCGGCGCTTCTTTTCTATGGGTCGCAACCACCAATCGAGGAGGGCTACTTTCCTGCTTGGTGGCGGTTGCATTCTGTTGTCTATTTCGACCGATGAACGTCACCATCTGGCGGGTGGTCTTCACCGGAACGGTTCTCACCCTTTGCTTGCTGGCAATCGATCTGCGCATCCAAGTCCCCGGCAGAGAACGTGAGATCGGCGCAACGCAAGTCTTTGAGAATATCACGAGCATCGTAGGGAAGTCAAAGAACAAAGATCTCGACGGGACAAAGGAATGGCGATTGAAATGGTGGAAGGATATCGTCAACTACACGTTCTACGGAAAGCACTTCTGGAAGGGGAAGGGGTTTGGAATCAACTTAGCGACCGACGATGGATATCACGTTACAGAAGACAAACTGCTCCGAAGTCCTCACAACGGGCATATGTCGATCCTCGCCCGAGCGGGTGTGCCTGGTTTTGCGTTATGGGTATTCCTCAACGTGGCCTGGGGGGGAACGATGTTCCGATTGTTTCGGCGAAGTACTCGTTTGATCCAACGAAGATGGGCGTCGTGGTTTCTATTCTTGACCTGCTACTGGCTCGCTTTTCTTGCAAACACAACCTTCGACGTTTTCATTGAAGGGCCCATGGGAGGGATCTGGTACTGGACCCTCCTCGGCATCGGCCTCGCCTCGGTCTGGATCTACCACCGCTATCCAGAAGTGATGGAAAGCTCTAAGCCTTGATCGGCCCTCTTCCAACTGCGGCTCTTTTCCCGTTGACGACGCGAAATGCTTCGGGGGATTTTTTGAGGAGCTTGATCACCTGGGAGGTAGAGGTCTGCAAACGGTTTGCCACGGGTGGGAGTTCCCACTCGGACTCTTGAAGAAGGTTCAAAACCTCGGCGAGCAGGATAGGCCAATCCTCATTCCCTTCCGAAATGTCAATCCGCCCCGAAGCGTGGCGATAACGTGTAAACCGTTCGAGTCCCTCCTCGCTCGGTTCGGTTCGGAAATGGATTGCAAGCTGAAGCCGGAGTCGTGAAACGGCCACTTTCCGATTCTCCCCTTGGCTTCGTCGCTCCGTCGCCCCTCCGACGAGACCAGTAGGGGAATGGACCAATTCCACCCCCGTCTCCACCTTGTTCCGATTCTGCCCCCCCGGCCCCGAAGCTCGTTTAAGGATCAAGCGGCAATCGCTCGTCAATTCCTGATCCGACTGATAAACGGGATGAGACATGGGAGGAGTAAGGTGTGAGCTGTGAGGGGTGAGTAGTGAGGAAGAGAGGGCTTCGCCCTTTTGGGAACAGTCCCGAAATCACTTCCGTGTTTTTTGTCTCGGCACGCACCGCGCTTTATATCTCCGCTCCCCTCGCCCCGCTTCGGGGAGAGGGGCTGGGGGTGAGGGGTAGAAGTGCGAGAAATAATAGCCAAGTTTGCTCTTTCCTTCGGCGTAGAAAGAACGCGCCTGACGTTAGGACACCAAAGCGGCGTCCGGTGGGGGCAAGCCCCGATCGGACAAGAAACATTCAATTTCCCAGGGGAAAATGCTTCACAGCGTTGCCTACCGGGGCTACCCAGCCTTGACCTACGGTCAAGGTTAAGGGCGAAGCCCTCTTCTTCCTCAAGTCTCAAGCCTCACCCCTCAAGCCTGCTCCGTAGGTTACGCCTTTACACTACTAGGTCGGATCCTTTACGTTTAGGGGATGAGACAAACTCTTTTTCATATTCCGCATGAATTGGCCGGGCTTGCCGTTTTTGGGTTGCTAAGCTGGGGAACAATTCTCATCACCGTTTTTGCTGGACTGCAAATCCTTTTCGCTCGTCCCCCCGCCGATCGCAAAGAGGTGATTCAAAACAACCTATTTGTTTGGGGGGCAATGCTGCTAGTCAACGCATTCTTGCTCCCTCGCATCGAAACGCGTATCGAGACGCATTTGGGGGCTATCCCGGTTGGGCTTCCGATCCGAGGATATGGGGTGATGATGATGCTAGGAGTCCTCTCTGGAGTCTGGGTCGCTCTCCGGCGGAGCGAGGCTCGCGGAATCCCCAAAGATGCCTTCTTTTCTCTGGCGACTTGGACGGTCGTTGCGGGGCTTTTGGGGGCGAGACTGTTTTATGTTGTCCAACATTGGGATACTCTCAACGGAGATACCCTTCCACAAAAGCTCATCTCGGTTTTGCAAATCACCGAAGGTGGACTGGTCGTCTACGGAAGTGTGATCGGCGGTCTAGCTGCGATCCTCTACTGGACCCTGAAGTATCGATACCCCCTGTTGTCTGTAGCAGACGCCGTCACCCCCGCTTTTTTTCTGGGGCTCGCGTTCGGACGAATCGGCTGTCTTTTGAATGGCTGCTGCTACGGAGGGGTGTGTGAGGTGGGGCTGCCCTCCCTCTCCTTCCCGGCGGGATCTGCCGTCTATGAAGAACAACTAGCGAACGGTCGCATCCTCGGCTTGGAAGAAATCCGGGGGAAAATCACCTCCGTCGATCCAGGCTCTTGGGGGGAGAAGCAGGGGGTAACCCCAGGCCAAAACCTCGGGAGGATCACGGCGATGCAAGTCGACGGTCCGACCCCCGACGAACCTCTGCGTCCCCCCGCGTTCAACGTCACAGCCACCATCGACGGAACTAGCGTCCGTATCCCAGCGAGTGAAATGCCCAAGTGGTCCGTGAGAGTTCACCCTTCGCAAATCTACGCTTCGATCGGCGGACTCATTCTGTTTTTATGGACCGCTTCGATATCCCCCTATCTAAAAAGCCCTGGTCTGGTCTTTGCGATTGGACTGATCGCGTACGGAATCGTTCGAATCCTCGAAGAGTACATTCGAGTCGATGAACTCGGACAATTCGGAACCGAACTCAGCATCTCGCAGTGGATCAGCTTGATAGGAATTGTGACCGGGATTGCGATAATAGGATATATCACGATGAGAGCCAAAGGATCGGCGCGGGAATAGTAGCGGAAGACCGCTACCTCCTCATCCCCAGCCCTTCTTCCACAAAATGTTTCACCTCATCGGAGAGAACCGAAGATGAAACGCAAAGACGCGTGAGCGCAGGGACGCGGTGATATTCTTCTCTGCGCCCCTGCGTCTCCGCGACTCTGCGTTAACTTTTATTCGGCTGGGGACGAGCCCCTCTTCCAGTCGGAGGCCAACAGGAAAACGCTAAAATGCCTATCAACCCCAAGTCACCAACATGGGCGAGACGCCCATGCCACGCTCTCAAACGATGGCCTTCCTAAACAAAGGACAAAGGATAATGTTCCATCTGATCCAATACCGATCGATCGTGTTGCTTCTCCTCGTGGGCTTAGGGTATGCAACGGGGAATTCATCGATCCAAGCGCAAGCGCCCCAACCTCAAAAAATTCCCCAAGCTCAAATTCGCAGTGCTCCAATCCCTCCGCACTCAGGGATCCGCGTGGAAGCGGTTTCTGGCAAGCCTTACGGCGTTGCTCAGATCATGATTCCTGCTGGGCAAATCGTTCCGCATACTTCGGTGCGTCTTATTGTTACCAATGCAGAGTCCAGGCTCTTTTTCCCTGCGGTTGATATCGTTTCTACGTCTCCTCCTCCGGCTGAAATCCCACCCGTGCGCATCGGAGCCAATCGACCTCGCATAGGCGCTTTGGTCGAGCGAATTCGAGGTGCCGTGAATGCTGCTCGCAACGAAATCGATCCCCCCGAAATCGTTCGACTCCAGTTTCTCTTCGTCGGTGATAGTCCATTTACGGTAAGTATCTCGGGGGACCTAAACGAATCGATCGAAGTTCGGCCGATGGACGATGTCACTAGCCGTAACGCCGGAGTCACCGTGGAACTGCTTCGCGCCTCCTGGTGGGAAGGGTACGTTGCGCAGGCCAAAGAGCAGGTGGAGCGAAGCGACTATCCAGCGATCATCGAAAACTATCTCATCCATATGTTGGGACGACGGTTCGACTATCCCATCCCTGAACTTTCCAAGAAGCCCCCTTCGAAACAAACTCCTCAGGAAGATCCTCTGCCAACCATTGCTTTGGTCGCGGGAGTCGAATCCCTTCGGGCTGAACTTCACCGGGAGACTCTCAATCAAACACCTCTCCTCTCCGACTCCCTCCACCCGATCCCCTCCCCACCGAACTGGACGGAGTTGGTTCCACCCGCCGTCCCCGAGGACCTCGCTGTCGAAGCGATCGCGCATCACGTTCCGCCGGAGTGTTTCTATATTCGCTTTGGTAGCTTTGGAAACTTCCTTTGGTACAAGCAGTTCGGAGAATCGCGAGGTGGGGATTTAGCCCAACTCGCCGTGTTGCGAGGGTTGAACTATCAGACGAATGCGAGAATGGAGCGGATGCTCAATTCGAAAACCACCTTCGTCGGAAAACTCTTCGGAGATTCTGTGATCGCGGATATGGCGATCATCGGCCAAGACCTCTATATGCAGGAGGGGCCGACGATGGGGATTCTCTTCGAGGCGAAGAATATCAACATGCTTCGCTCCTCGATGGAAAGTGAGAGAAAAGCTGCCCTGAAGCAATACGAGAAGGAGGGGGCAAAGCTTGAAACCATGGAAATCGCAGGGAGCAAAGTAACGCTCCTAAGCACTCCCGACAATCAAGTTCGATCGTTCATGGTAGAGCGAGGGAAATACCTGATGCTGACGACGAGTCGTACCATGGCACAGAGGTTTCTCGAAGTCGAGGAGGGTGCCCCTTCCCTGGCTGACTCTCACGCGTTTCGCTTCGCTCGATTGACGATGCCCACCGCGAACGACTACAGCGTCTTCGTCTATCTTTCGTCGGAGTTCTTTCGCAATCTCGTTTCCCCACAATACCAAATCGAACTTCGACGTCGCCTCAAGGCGATTGCTTCGATCGAGATCGCGGAGATGGCGACCTACGTTGCGAAAGCAGAAGCAGTGGTTCGGGAAGAGTCGTTCGAACCCTCGGTAGAACGACTTCAGGAAGCCGGTTATCTCCCACCTTCGTTCCAATCGAGGATCGATGGTTCTCAGACCCTTCGATACAACGATCGCTGGCACGATTCCCTTCGGGGAGGACGTGGTAGTTTCCTACCCATCGCCGACGTTCCTTTGGTCGATTGCACGACGGAAGAATCTCTGGCATACCAAAAACAAGCTGAATTCTACGCCAAGCGTTGGCAACAAACCGATCCGATCATGCTGGGAATACGGCGCTTTGCTCACCCCGAAATGGCCAACGTGGAGAACCTCGTCTTCGAAGGATACATCGCTCCTCTCGGGCGCGAGAAGTATGGATGGGTTTCAACCCTCCTTGGCGAGCCGGTTCAAACCGAGATCGAACTTCCTAAGGATGACATGCTCAACGTGCAGCTCCATCTATCGGGGGATACTCCGCTCGGCCGACACGGCTTGAACCATGTTCTCTTTGCTGGGGTTAAAGACATGGTCCCTCCTGTACCCGGCGAGACGCAAGGCTTATTCGCTACCCTTCGAGTTCTTAAATCGGTTCCAGGCTATATAGGGACTTGGCCCAGTCCTGGATACTTAGATCGCCTCCCCTTCGGATTGGGGGGAGGACGACCAGACCTTCAAGGGTTCTCTCGGACATTGTTCGGTCTTTGGCGATGGCAAGGGAACGGATTCAGCATTGCGTCGTTCGATCGAGGGATCATCGAGCAATGCGTTCAACTCGTCCATCCGATTCCCGCCAAGGATTTCGCTCAAGGACGTTTGTTCATCGGCGACCTGAAGAGGAGTCAGGTGGCTTCCTTTTTCAATGTTCTCTCCTTCCGCCGAGCAGCCCAAGCGTCGCGAGGAAACTTGATGCTGCTTGATGCGATTCAAGATCAGCTCCATATCCTGCCGGGGGACGCATTAAGGACAGCCGAGCAGTTGTTGGATGCACAGCTTCAATGTCCTCTTGGAGGGAAGTACACGCTCGTCCACCCCGATGCTCCCGAGTCTCGATCCAACTATTGGACGAGCACGATGTGGGAAGCGAGCATCGGGGCTGCGGTTCCTGAATCTTCCAACCCGATCGGATTCGATCCCGATCATGCGTTGCCAGCGAACGATTATCGAGTCCCTTGGTTGGAGTGGTTCCGAGGAGCTCATTTGCACCTGACGCAACTTCCCGAACGGCTCGTCCTGGTCGGTGAGCTATCGATGGAACGAATGGAACCGACGGAACGAAGCGACCGTACTGGAGGGACGGAAGAGAAGCTTCCATCGATGAATCTCGATCTGTTCAATCTCCCATTCCAGTTCTTTCAAGGGGACAAACCCAAAGCCAAGAAAGACTCGGCAACCGAGGGAGCAGGTTCTCCTAAACCAGGCGCCACGCGCGGGGATTTTTGAATTTGGTGATGTAGGGTGTGTGAAGTGGTCTTAAGATCGAGCCTTTGTTCAGGTGGCGCAGCCACCTCTTCAGCCCGGAGGGCGACACATCTGGATTTCCTGAAGGCCCGAGATCCAGATGTGTCGCCCTAATATTTACCCTATCGCCAAGTTGGCAAGTATTTTCGATGCTTGACAAATTGTGATGCTGTTGCTCCGGGCTAAGGAACTGTCCTGAAGTTACTTCCCGATTTGAACAGGCTTTGAAATCACGTCGCACCTAAGATTTCAGCTCCCTTCGCCCCCTTTGGGGGAGAAGGGCTGGGGATGAGGGGG
>CAYMXM010000250.1:0-7321 GCA_964394065.1 uncultured Pirellula sp.
CCCCTCACCCCCGGCCCCTCTCCCCGAAGCGGGGCGAGGGGAGCAGAGCTCTAAAACGCAACGCGTGCCAAGACTAAAACGCGGAAGTTATTTCGGGACAGTTCCTTACTACCGATGCGTCAGACCAGTTCGGGCCACGTTACACAAACGGCTTTTTTTGGCATGGCGCGGGAAAATTGAATAAGTAGAATACTGGTTCCAGTCGTACAAGCCTGTTTCCGCTTAGTACGAAGAAGGTATTCGAAAGATCTCGGTGAGAACTCGGTAGTGACGAAATGCAATCGAACGAGAAGCGGGGGGTGACAAGGTGAAAATTCTGAGCGCACGCACGATGCTGATCGCATGCGCGGCGATCTTGTTCGCAGCGGTTTTCGCTCATAGCCTTCATGCTCAGGTAGATGAACGAGTCATCGGCGACTTGGTCGGAGCTGCCTCAGCATCGCGAGCTGGAGCAGGCCAAGAGATGACCACCCGCTCAGGGCTCGATCTCCTCACGCTGTTGATCCGTGGCGGAGTCTTTATGATTCCGATTGGAATCGTAAGCATCGTCGTCGTGATGTTCGTCGTCGAGCGTTCGATTTCTCTTCGGCGAGGCCGCCTCTATCCCCGTCGATTTCAAAAGTCGGTACTTCAATTCTCCAAGCAACTCGAAGCGGATCCACGGATCGTCTACCAAAGCTGTTTGGAGCATCCCTCTCCTGCTTCGGATGTTCTCCGAACTTTGTTGTTGCAGGTAGGACGCCCCGTTTCCGAACTGAAAGGAACCGTTTCGGAGAAGTTGCAACGGGAAGCGGATCGAGCTTACGGGAATGTCCGGTGGCTCAATTTTTCAGCGGGTGTGGCTCCGTTGCTAGGGTTGCTCGGAACGGTCTGGGGGTTGATACGCGCCTTTCACGATACAACGCAACTTACAGCCGGACAGAATCGCGCGGACTACTTAGCGGCAGGGATCTACGAAGCCCTTATAACCACCCTCGCCGGGCTCATCGTCGCGATTCCAGCTGCGATAGCCTCGCACTACTTCGAGGGAAAGATAACTCGCATTTTCAATTCCATCGAAGAAGACTTGTTTGGGCTGTTGCCTCGTTTCGAGCAATATGAAGGACGGACGCGGTTTGAACTCATCGGGCGTGAAATCGCACCGAGAGACGCGCGACCGCTGAAAAGCACCACGATCCCCTCTCCACCCATTCAGAAGTCGTGATACCGAGCAACGAAATCGCGGCCTTGCGAGCGCTCGACCGAACGATCGTATGGCATGCATTCTCCCAGATGAAGACCTACGACGGGCTCATCATCGATCGAGCGGATGGATGTTGGTTGACCGACGTCGAAGGGAAACGCTATCTAGATGGTGGAAGCTCCCTTTGGTGCAACATTCATGGGCACAACCACCCGAAGATCAATCGAGCGATCCAAGATCAGCTTTCTAAGGTGGCGCACGTCACCAGTCTAGGGATGAGTCATCCGACGGCGATTCAGTTGGCCGAACGGTTGATCTCGTTGGCCCCGAAATCGTTGCAGCATGTTTTTTATTGTTCCGACGGAGCGAGCGCTGTCGAAGTTGCGATGAAGATCGCCTTCCAGTATTGGCAGCAATGCGATTCCCCACAGCCGAAGAAGACGAAATTCGTTGCGTTGGGAAAAGCGTATCATGGGGACACGATCGGAACGGTAGCGTTGGGGGGAGTCGAGTTGTTTCACTCCCTTTTCAAGCCCCTCCTCTTTCCCGTCCTGCGCGGTCCCTCACCTCAAGGTCAACGGAACGGAAACCTTGCGAAGAGAGCTTCTTCATCAGGATGCTTGGTAGAGCAAGAGATCGAGCAATACATCACCTCTTATAGGTGTTTACTAGAAGAGAACGGATCGGAAGTTGCGGCAGTCGTGGTGGAGCCTTTGCTCCAATGCTCTGCTGGGATGGTTTTTCATCCACCAGGATTTCTTCGACGAATGGGGGAGCTATGTCGTGAGTTCGACACCTTGTTGATCGTCGACGAGATCGCCGTTGGGATGGGGCGGACGGGGAAGTTGTTTGCTAGCGAGCATGAGGGAGTTGAACCCGATTTGCTCTGCATTGGGAAGGGGCTTACGGGGGGGTATTTGCCGATGAGTGCAACCCTCACCAGCGCTCGAATATTCGAAGCCTTTTTGGGGGGAGCGGATAAGACGTTGTACCACGGTCACACCTACGGAGGAAATCCTCTGGCTGCGGCCGCTTCGTTAGCGACATTGGAACTTACAGAGGAGCTTTTGCAGGGCAGGCATTGGGAGGGGCGGACCAAGGAGTTGGAAAACGGGCTCAAGAAACTACTTGAATACGACGATGTAGTGCGTGCCGATCAATTGGGACTTCTCGGAACGATCGAGTTGCGAGAGGGAAGCGAGTTGGCGGCGAGCGTTTGCAGGAGAGCGCTTGAGCGAGGAGTGTGGTTACGTCCCCTCGGCAATTGCATTCCCATCGTTCCTCCCCTTTCGATTGAAGCGGGGGAGTTGGAACTCCTCCTAAGCTCCCTAGAATACGGGCTTGACCCAACCGTTAAAGTCCTATAAAACGCAACCATGCCGGCTCCGTAGCCAAGTGGCTAAGGCAGCGGATTGCAAATCCGCCATCGTGGGTTCAACTCCCACCGGAGCCTCTTCAAACGAAAAAACCCAAGGGAGTCAGACGTGATCCCTTGGGTTTTTTTGTTTGAAAAGTAGGGTGTGTGGGAAGTAGGGCCGACGCGTAAGCGAGGCTCGAAAATCACAACCCGTGGCTTAAGCGAGGGACAGCGCTGGCAACTAGGCATCCCACTCAAGATCTCACAGCACGCCCTTCGTGCCTCAGGGCGTGCCACCCGGCGCCTGAGATATTCCCGACAAGGGCCACGTTCACTCGCGACGCTATCCCTCGCTAACGCCACGGGTTGTGATGGGGGGACGCTTCGCGTTCGCCCCCTTACCGCGCCGATGCGTCAGGCGAGCCCCCGATCGGACGAAAGCGATATTCCGAAGTAGGCTCATCTCCATTTTCGTGTATAATTTCCACCTACACAGACCGATGGAATGGGGGGATCCCTCTCACTGACAGTGGGATCTATGGAACTGGCGCTGTGGAACTCGCCCAGAGAATCTTGCTCCGTGAATTTCGCCCTCGGAAACTCGTACTGTGTAAAAAAGGTTGGCATGACCAAGGAACCCAACGACCCTCGCTCGAGTCTAACAGATGAATGCGTAGTTGATCTTTATGCCGACCTTCGAAGGCTCGCAAAGCGTCGACTAGCGGCTTATCGTCCCGATCGCCTAATTCAAACGACGGGACTCGTTCACGAGACCTTTTTGAGGATGTCGGGAAGCAGTTCGCCGCAGAGCTGGGATAACAAGAATCACTTTCTTTCTGCGGCATCCGAGACGATGCGTCGGATCGTCATCGACCGACTACGCAATGCGCAATCATTGAAGCGAGGATCTGGGGTTCATCCATTGCCAGTCAGCCTTCAGAACCTTCCCGACGAAAAAGAACTTTCGTCGCAACGAGTATGGCAAGAGTTTGAGGAAGGGTTAAAGGAGTTGGAATCAGAAGACCCATTGATCGCAAAGTTCGCTAGGTTGCTTGTCTATTCCGGACTATCGGTCTCTCAGGCTGGGGCGCAGTTGGGGCTCCCTAGATCGACCGCCTATGAGCTTTGGAACAGCATCCGCGAATGGTTCCAAGCCTGGAGCGAGTCCTAGGTAAAACGGCATATGAAATATTACCAGAGTAACCCTCCCCTCTGGGGAGGGTTACTCTGGTCAGAGGGGGTGAAAAGGTTATGGTATATTTCCTTCTGCTGCTCGCCTGAATTTTTGCCGGCCTACTGCGTGTCATGAACAAATCCGCCAGCAATACACCTTCGGTACCGAGCGTTGTCGATCGTATTGGTCCGTACAGGTTGCTCCGGCAATTGGGGGCAGGGGGGATGAGTATTGTCTATCTCGCCGAGGAGATCGCTCCAGTCGAACGTCTCGTTGCTCTGAAAGTATTCGCCCTCCCGTTGGCAGACGATAAAGACGTCGAACGGTTTCTACGCGAGCAAACGATCTTAGGCAAACTGGATCACCCGGATATCGCTCGGTTTTTAGATAGCGGCCGACTTCCCACGGGGGAAGTCTACTACGCGATGGAGTATTTTCCCGGTGAGCCAATCACGCATTTTTGCAGCAAGCGTGGAGCGAGTCTCAACGAGCGCATCCGACTGATGGTGCAGGTGTGCGATACAGTTACCTATGCGCATCAGCAGGGGATTATTCATCGCGACCTGAAGCCAGCTAACATCTTGGTTGCGGAAATAGATGGCGATATACGAATCAAGGTCATCGATTTTGGGATCGCAAAGGAGACTGGGCCCTCATCGCCGCAACTCTCCCTCACTCGATCGCTGCAAGTCTTAGGGACACCTCTCTATATGAGTCCCGAGCATCTTCAACCCGAGACACATTCTATCGATACTCGCAGCGATCTTTTTTCGCTTGCTTCCATTTTGGTGGAACTCCTATGTGGAAAGGCTCCCTGCGATACCCCCAGAGCGCATGAACTTGGAATCCTTGAGATTCAACGACTGCTCCTCAGCGACGTCCCGATTCCGTTGTTTTCAGAAATGGACCGCCCCATCGACCGCGAACTGCAATGGATTGCGGGGAAGGGGCTCGAAAAGAAGAAAGAAAGGCGCTATTCCTCGGTCGCATCTTTTGCGGAAGACTTGAACTGCTATCTGAAACATCAACCTGTCCTAGCTGGCCCTCCCTCGAGCTTCTACCGATTGCAAAAGTTCGTTCTGCGATATCGCTGGGCCGTTGCAGCCACTCTGGTAACCATCGCGGCGTTGGGGGCCTCGACGCTCTTCAGCCTCCAGCAATGGCACATCGCAGAGCAGGCTCAGGAGACAGCGGAACGGGAACTGTACTATGCCGAAATGAAGTTGGCTTCCGATTCCGCTTGGGCCGGAGACCTCGCGTTTGCCAAAAGAATACTCGATAGAAACAATCCGGAGTTGCATCCCAAGAAATGGGTTGGCGTCGAGTGGAACTTCCTCAATGCAGCCCTCCAAAGAGAGCCTCTTGCTAGAAGGAATTGCGGAGCGAGGGTTATTGGTTTGAAACTCTCGCCAGACAAGAAACACTTGATCGTTTTACCCGACAGTTTCCAGATACAGATATGGGATCCATTGAGATTGCTTCCCTTGAAGACGATAGAAACCGAGTCGTGGCCGTTGGGGCTGGATTGGCACCCAAACTCCAAGCGATTTGCTACCGGCGGGCGAGACGGCAAGATTCGTGTGTTCGATATTTCCGAGGAATCTTTATCCAAGAGGGGCACGGTTGAGCCGGTAACCTCGTTCGTCGCTCATGACGATGATGTCAACTGCCTCGCCTTTCATCCCGACGGTCGATTGTTGATAAGTGGCAGCGATGACGGCACCATCCGCATTTGGGACACGGATACTTGGAAAAGAGTTCGGAAAGTACCCACGCATAGCCCGACCGTGGAGGCGATTGCCATCTCGACAGATGGGAAACAATTGGTCTCGGGGGGAAGGGGCGCCCCAGAATTAAAGCTCTGGAATTTTGCGGATCTCCGTAGGATCGAGTCCTGGCCCACCGCGAGACGAATTCAGACCGTTGCGATCAGCCCGACTGACAAGTTTATGTTTGCAGGGGACGTTTCTGGTGAACTCATACTCAAGGAGCTAGGAGGGGCTCGGCGCATCGCCAGCTCAAACCTCCTCGACGGGGTTGAGCAGCTCATCAACCTTTCGGGGGCAGAGAAAACTGATCCAGTGAGAATCGCTACCGCCGATCGGGGGGGGAGGCTCTCGGTGCACAGCTTGGAGTCGCAAGAGCCTTGGCTTAACATCACGAGTAGTTTTCTCGATCGTTGGCAAATCGGTTCTACGCGAGCTACGAGCCTTTGTCAGCTATCCGGCGACCTGCTATTGGCAGGAGATCTGAACGGAGACATTAGCCAGTGGTCGTTGCATCGCCCTGCCTACTACGAAATCACCGCGGAGAATTTGGAGAAAGATCGGTATGATCATTACTGCAAAACTTCCCAATCAGAAGTCCTTTTGTTTCGTAGACGTGAGAACCTAACCGTCGGGCGTGTTGAGATCTACGACCTGTCGACACGCAGCCGAATCGACACCCCGTTAACATTTGATTTTCCAGTGACCCATATCGAGTTTTCGGAGCCGTCGCAGAGACTCTTTCTGGTGGGTGGCGATAGGCTTGAAGTGTGGGATTACTCCAGGAACGAACGAATCGCAACGTGGAAAACCTGTGGGGGAGCTCAGAACTTGGCAATCTCTCCAGATGGATCAAGAATTCTCAACTGTTGCGACATGGATAACGGATGCTGGGTTCAGTGTTTTCAAGTAGGAAGAGAGGAGCCGCTATTTGAGTTCTTTTTTGAAAGCGGGACTTACTTTCGAACTCGGTTCGTAGACAACGACAAATTCGCCTTGGCCAAACGGAACGAACTCTGGATCTACCCTATTCGGGATATTCAATATGATTCGCCAAGACTTAAACTGGTTGGCCATGACTCGACTCTCGCAGATCATCGTCTCCTCGATGGCAATAGGATTGTCACCGTAGCGCACGATCGGTTGATGAAGGTGTGGGACTACGAAACCGGGAAATTGCTCGGTTCACAAGAAGGGGATTCCGGCGAGCTTTGGTGTGTCGCTGTAAGCGATGACCGGAGCCGTATGGTTACAGGCTCCTCCCAGGGGAGTCTAAAACTATGGGATACATCAACGGTCCCTTTCCGAGAATTGCTTCGCTTACCAGTAGAACGAGGAAGTGTATTTCAAGTCGATTTTGCAATGAACGGGAAGCAAATCGTTGTCCGAGCCGATGGGGGACGCGTTGTCTGTTTCGCAGCCCAGTCAGAACAGGTTTCAGGAAAAAAAGATTGAAAACCATCCACGTCTCGGCTCGTTCGATCCGAACATTCCTCGCGTGAACGGGCATATATCCGTAATCCTCCCCGAGGATGTCCGGAAAATCCAGAAAATTATTTTCTGGGGAAATTGAGGGAGGGATGGGCTGACGGAAAGTTGGGGTTGTGAGGGGTTAGGTTTGCGCAAGTTTCGTTCTCTGATTCGCTTCTTGTCCGACCGGGGACGAGCCCCGGTCGGACACCGCTTTGGCGCCCTAGAACGCGCCACGCTTTAAGATATCTGCTCCCCTCGCCCCTTTTAGGGGAGAGGGGCTGGGGGTGAGGGGTAGGAGTGCTAGAAACATCGGCCGAGTTTCTCGCTCGCTGTTCGTAACTCGGACGTTTCTGCGATCCCTCCGGGAT
>CAYMXM010000251.1:0-7318 GCA_964394065.1 uncultured Pirellula sp.
GCTCCACCGAGTGGGCCGACGGCATTTTCGTCAGGTTTCGCGATCCGGTTGAAGTTCGTGTAATCGTCGAACTCTCGACTAACAACGAGTTGGCCGGTCGATGCGTCGAAGCTTACTATCTCCCCTCCAGTTCTGAGATCATCACGGTTGGATGCCGATGCTAGAGGGACGCCACCCCCCACGTCGACAACACTGACAACGATGGTGGGTGGGGTTGCAATGGGAGGTCGAGGGGTCTTTCGCTTTTCCTTGGGAATCTTGATGAGCTTGCTCGCCGGATTGACAAACTCGACCCCTTCTTTGTTCGGTCGATCGTTTCCATAGAAAACATGCCCGCGTCCAACAGCTTCCTTCTCGTGCAATGGAAATCCAACAAACCCAATCCGATTGAGAATCACCATGTTCCATTTGGGGTTCTTGCTCGGGACGAATTCCCCAGTTCCTTGGACCCGTGTATAAGCTACGGCTTTACTATCAAACTCTCCTGCGTAAACAGGAGTTGGTGTGATCGCTACCAAAACGTCCGAAGGTGCAGACCAGTCGCTCGGGCGGGCGCTCAATCGCTTTTGGGTGCGGCTGTCGGGTTGGATCGATTGTCGAAGGTCTTGCACTCGAGAGAGGGCTTCAGGTTTGAGCTGAATCGACTTCGGCGCCATCGCCTCGTACTCCGGGAAGTTCGGGTCGTACATGAGGACTCGGACGCGATAACGATAGGAGGCTCCTTTCGTAACCGTGTTGTCGAAGAATCGGATCAGTTTGTACTTCGTGCTCGGTAGACGTTGCGGACCACCCATCCCCATGCTCATGCCTCCACCATACATGTCCCCTCCATATCCTCCCCCTCCCGCAGGATCGCTGTAGCTATCTACCATTCCAGCTCCCCCGTAAGGATCGATTCCCATTCCGGCTCCTCCATAGGGATCCATGCCTGCTCCTCCATAAGGATCCATACCGCCAGCACCGTAAAGATCGCCACCCGCATTGGTTGGCACCTCGTCCTCCGACACAGGGTCTGGAATCTTGGAGGGGACGTCGGGATGCCGGCAGAACTGAGCATAGTCGGCGATCAAAAAGGGAGGAATCGGCATCGAAAGATTGGGGGTGGTCCAAGTCGGATTGCTTGGTTCATCACAGGTTCCCATGTAAGTCTTCGCATGCTCTTTCCAAGCCTCTGGAGAGGCGGCTTGGATCGTGACCCAATCCTCTTCGGCGATCTCCTTGGTGTTCGCTTTGATTTCTACCCGTTGAACTTCGAACCCTTGATAGTAGGGATTGTCTCTCCCTTGCATAAAGCCGGGAACATCCCGGAACTCGGCAGCGTAGTTGTTCTCCAGCTCCCGGTGTTCGACGATGGCGGTGACCACCATTGTCTCGAACCCCTTGGCAGCCATGACTTGACGTCTACGTCCTCCAGGACCAGGAGGCCCACCGGATAGCCCCGGCCCCCCGGCAGCCATTCCCCCGCCGGGCATCCCTCCACCGCCGTAGGGATCAGCTCCCATCCCACCGGTTGGATCCCCGTAAAGAGAGCCGTACATTCCTCCACCTCCCAAGGTCGACATCCCTGGGCGAAATCCCTTATCGTAAGCAGGGTTCAACCGGCGAATCAGAGCTGCTGGGCCCGCCATGCCGACTCCCGCTCCCGGTCCCCCGGGTCCCCCTGCCATCGATGAGTCCATCATCGTGGGGTCATACATGTCCATCCCCATGTTCATCTGGTTTTGGCGGCGGTTTCTACCACGAGGAGTCGTCGGTTTTTCTTCCGGCTTCTCCGCGTTTTCGTAATCTTCCAAAACATCTTTGGACGCGAGTTCCCCTATCGCTCCCGTAAAGTAATAGCCGCGCAACCGAATCGGCGCTCTCAGAGCTGGATCCCCACGCTTGACCGACTCTCCATCCGCCTCTCGCCAGATCCTGGCCAAATAAGTCCCTGCCTCGACCTCACCCCGTGTCTCTTGCGCCACTTTGAAATAACTTACCTTGACGGTCCGGTCCGGGTCGGCAGAGACCATTTGCTCCCAGTGATCCTCTCGGACCGCACTGTTCATCGCTTGCTCTGCCTTCTTCTGAAGATCGTCGGGAGTTTGGGAAGTCGGGAACTTCTGCCCCGAGACTCCGAGATAAACCAACGCGAGTGACAGAAGTGCGATCAACCCAAAGATCAATTTCTCCACATGGAAGAGGAGAAACTCTTGGAAATTGAACCCCTTGCCTGTCCCTGCACTCTTACTTTTCTTTTTTTTACTCTTGTCCTTGGCCACGATTGTGAACTCCGATATTCCAGGTTCTTACTTATCCGAGCAAGTTGTTTTTTAAAGGGAAAGCCCGACGCGCAGCGGTAGGGCTCAAGAGACCCAAAGGGGGCGTCCCCCCCTTTGGATCTCTGCTCCCCTCGCCCCTTTTAGGGGAGAGGGGCTGGGGGTGAGGCAAGGTGGGCCAAGCTATCTGCGGGCTTACGCCCGCAGCTATGGGCTGCCATCGCTTCGCGATTGAAGACCGAAACCGTGTACTTCACGTTCCCCCCCCCGGTCCGTTGGATCGACCCTCCCCGAGGGGAGGGTTCTGTGCCTCATCGGTTCCAGGTTGAGGAGGCTGAGACTCAGGCTGAGGTGGCTCAGGCTGGGCTGCCTCAGGCTGGGCTGGCTCAGGCTGGGCTGGCTCAGGCTGGGCTGGCTCAGGCTGGGGGGCTGGATGAGTTTCTTCGGCTGGAAGCTCATTCG
Source organism: uncultured Pirellula sp. (assembly GCA_964394065.1). Lineage (GTDB taxonomy): Bacteria > Planctomycetota > Planctomycetia > Pirellulales > Pirellulaceae > JBKCUI01. The sequence continues at coordinate 2,721 of CAYMXM010000251.1, forward strand.
CTGGCGAGGCTTCTTCAGCGGGTTGTTGTGGATTTTCCGGGGTAATCTCGCTGTTCGCAGGAGCTGCTTCGGCTTCCGGCGCGGTGGGCTCGCCTGTGTCCGCACTTTCTGATTCAGCTTCGACGGGATCTTCCGCCACGGTACCCAACGATTCCTTGTCATACGGATTGTAGAGATAGATCAATCCGAAGATCTCGACAGGGATTTCCTTCTTTTGAGGCTTCGGAGGAGGCAACGCGCTCATCCCCCCCCCTGCGTAAGGATCTCCACCAGCATAGGCATCCATTCCTCCGGGATAGCCTCCCATCGCCATGTCTCCCCCCATCCCCATGGTCGGGTCCCCAGCGTAGGGATCCATCCCCCCCATGCCTCCATCGTATGCTCCTCCCATTCCCCCATACATGCCACCACCGGGTCCTCCTCCTTCGGCAGCAGCCGTCGTATTCATCCGCACCTGGAAGACCTCCAGCATCAAGCGAGCATTTCCGCAGGCTGTGATCAGTCGATGCACCTTGCTAGGGTCCATTTTCACTCGGATGCGGATCGGAATCCGTTTCGCGACGGCATCGACCGCATTTGCCGGATTCACATTCTTGATCGACTCCCGTATTTCCTCCCCCGAACGGGTTTGAAAAAAGGTATCTGGGGCAAAGCTGATGTAGCGATCATTGGCGGGATCGACTTCGACGGGCTCCATAGGCATTCCCGACCCATCATCTCCCATCCCCATCGAAGAATAGTCATCCATGGCTCCCCCTCCCATAGCATCCATACTGGAGGAATCATCTCCCATCCCCGAAGCAGAACGCATCGCGACACTCGTGATCGTTCCGGCATCCCGGTTGGCGGATTTCCCTAAACGAATGAACTCGATTTCCTTGACGATCGCTTGGAAATTTTCTCTCGCCTCCCCGTTGGTCGCTTTGATAATCTGCATCACATTGGTAAGGAGCCATATGTCTTCCTGTGTGTAGTAGATATCCAGGATGCTTGGAGCGGAGGAGGGAGAGTACCAAGGAACCATCTGGTTGAGAAGGTTCTGCTGAGACTGTTGCGACCAGATGACGACATCTTTCGAAACTCGCCCCTGACCGGGTGAGCCGTACGGATCGGACGAGTACATATCCCCCGCAGCCATCGTGGGGTCGTATCCCGCCATTCCCGCGATGTCTCCCGCTCCACCAGCCATATCCATCCCCATCCCCATCCCCATACCAGGGGCGCGCCTCCCTTGCACCTTGGTGATATCCGCCTTCCATTCCGTACCGATGATCTTGGAAATGTTGGCGAAGGTAGGACCGATGTAATCTCGGTATACGTTCCGGTCGATCTGCGTGATGCTTGCTAGTTCCTTAGAAAGCCCCTCCACTGGAAAAGGAACGTATTTTTCGACGGGACGCAATCCTTGGAAAATGGCCACCGTTTCTTTGTTTCGGAACGCTTCTGCAGGCCAGGTCAGCACGGGCATCTGGTACTCGTACTGCATCTTCCAAGCCTTCTCCACATCTTTCTCAATGGAGTTCAGAATCACCTGCATCCGCTTATGCGATTCTTCGTTCGGGTGCGTTGACACCTTCCCACTTACGTTCTGCACTTCGGTGTACTTGGAACCAATAGCCGTGATCCGTTCGGTCGTCTGCTTCGAAAGGTTCATCGCTGTCATAGCGAACACGGCGACCGACAAGAGTCCGATCACCCCGGCGAGTATCCAAAACTGGTGCTTCAACACCGGTCCTAAAAGTTTCTTGATTTTGTCCATGGCGATCGCCTTGTTGTTTCGCTTTCGAACGGGATCTTATTTTTGGGGATTGTCTATGGTTCTAGCCCTCCCCTTTTGGGGAGGGTTACTCTCAAGGGATATTTGTAAGGTTATGGTTTTTCATCTGTCGACGCCTTAAACACCTATCTATTCTGAAGCAGGAGCTTCACTCTCACCAGCCACCGCTGAATCATCGATCACTCCCCCTGCTTCGCTTCCCCCCTCAGGTTCAAACCGAGGTTTCCAGGCAAACTGGAGGGTGAAGCTAAATTTCTGTGCTTCGAACTCGGGAGGAACTTCTTTTCCTGCTTCATCTTTGATAACGGGAAGGGAGGGACGTCCTCCCATTCCGGTGTCGCCGAAGCCTGGCGCCCCGAACCCGGCGGCTCCAGGGTCTGCCCCCGTACCAGGTGCTCCAGGAACTCGAGTCGCTCGTTGCTCTTCATAAAGGCGTCGATACTCGGGGTTTTCGAGCTTAAACTTCCGATCAATCGGCCTTGGATTGATGATAACGGGGAGACGAATTCCTAAATCTCGTATCCTGACGTGCCCCGGTGGGATGTCCAACTTAGTCTTCGCCTCGGTAGCTTGCTCTGCAGGACTCGCCCCGTCCTGGTTCCCCCCTTCGACGGATTCTGAAGCTCCTTCAGCAGGTGCCTCCCCTGCCTCGACCTCCCCAACAACCTCCTCGGTCACTCCCGTTTCCTCGGGGACCTCAGCCTCAGGCTTTTTGATTCCAATCGGATTGGTGATCGGGAGCTCGATCGTTCCGTTTTCCAAAAACTCGACCATGTACCGGAGGACATGCTCGGGACCTTCCTCACCGGGGCGACCGTTGAAGTAGTGGAACCCCTTCAACTCGATCACCCAGCCTGCCCCTGTCAAAGGTGTCGGATCGGGAATAGCTTCGTGTACTCGAGTGGGGGCAAACCAAGTTCGTCGCGATTTCACCCCTGCAAGGTAACTCGTCTTCAAGGGTTCATTGAACCATGTCTCCAAATCGGGGTAGTATTTTTGCTCAAAGCTCTCGATATGAAAATCCATTCGATCTTTATACGGCAACTCGACAGGAGTCTTGTCGGCTAGCTCCGGATTCTTAAACATCGCCGCTTCAATCACCTTGAGCAACTCGAGGGTCTGAACGCGCCGACTCGCTCCGTTGCTAACTTCCTTCCCGACTTCTTGGAATTTTTTTAGCTCCCCCATGAGCTGCCCATCTTTGGAAACCTGCGATGAAGATTGCTGCGACATGCTTCCTACCGCATCTTCTGCCCTCTTCCACTTCGTAGCATCGACCTCGCTGTAGGCTAGACCTCGGGACGCGTGGTGCGCGACCATCGCGCCGAGCAGAAGAGATAACGCACCTACCGTCCAAGGCTTCTTGTTCCGGATCACGCGCTCGAGGATGATATCGCGCGGTAGAAGACTGGTTCGCATCGGCCCCTTTTTGAGCAACTGCAAACACAACCCATAGACGACCCCGAACGCAGGTAGGTTTTCTTTAAACGGCTGAGCACCGGTCACCTCGGTCCCCTCCAGCTTGGGGAAGCGATCGAGGACGTGGACATCGACTCCCAAATTCTTGTTGAGGAACTGCTGCAATCCCGGAAGCTTGGAGGTGTTCCCCAAGAGGAGCATCGAGTCGAACTCCCCCTTTTTGTTGACGTTTTTATAGAAGTTGAGAGATCGCTGAATCTCGGTAACCATGTCGTTGAAGACCGGTCGCATCGCCTGGAAAACCAACTTCGGATCGTCCGCTTGCAACGCGTTTCGCTTGAGATGCTCGGCTTTCGCAAAGGTCAACTTCAAGTCCTTCGTCAACTGCCGTGTGAAATGGTTACCGCCGATCGGAATGTTCCGTTGCCAAACGCGGAAACCATTGGTCACGATCAAATCGCTCGCATCGGTTCCGATCGAGAGAACGACCAAAGACTTTTGAGGGGCATCAGGATCGAATGTTTCCGTCGCTAGACGCTCGGCAAACTGATCGTAGGCGATCATGTTGTAAAGACTGATCGGCGCCAACTGAACCAGATCGATATCGATCCCCTTGGCGCGATACGGCTTCAAAGCCCGGAAAACCGCTTCCCGCTTCATCGCAAAGAGACCGACTTCACTCTCCAGCGAATACCCATCCTCGATCTGGGCACCTTCCATCTGCTGATAGTCCCAAATCACGTCCTTGAGATCGAACGGAATCTGCTGCTTCGCTTCGTATTTGACAATATCGCCGAGCTTTTTAACCTCGTGGGGGGGAGGTTTGAAAAACTTAGAAAGACCACTTTGTCCTGGAACGCTCACGGCAACGGTCGCTTTTCGTAGATCATTGCGCGAAATGAATTGCTGCAAAGCATCGGCGACCAACGCTTCAGGTTCCGCCTCGGGCTGACTCAAAATCTTCGGATACTCAACGAAGTCAAACGCGTCGGCGATGACCGAATCACCCTCCATATGGCATCGAAGGGCCTTCAAGGAGCTCTGCCCGATCTCAAGCCCCCAAACATGTTGTAATTTCTTCGCCATCGTAGGTGATTTTTTGCAACCGAACAGAATAGTGTGTTGAGGAGTCGGTTCTCCCCAGTCGTAAGGGGGAATAAACCTGTATCTCTATCCTATAGGAAGCCCTCTACGAATGTCAAAATTTTCTTTCGATTCCTTTCGAAATAAATGGGGTACGGAACCACGAATCGAACAAATCCTACGAATCAGGCTTGAAATCAGGCTTGAGACTTGAGGCTTGAGGAAGAAGGGGGCTTCGCCCTTAGCCTTGAACGTAGGTCAAGAAAAGGTAGCCCCGGGTAGGGGCGTCTCGAACTTAGGCGTGGGGCTTGCCCCACGT
>CAYMXM010000252.1:0-7312 GCA_964394065.1 uncultured Pirellula sp.
GGTTACGTGCACTCGCGACGCTGTCCCTCGCTTACGCCACGGGTTGTGATGGGGGATGCTTCGCGTCCGCCCCTTAACACCGATGCGTCTGGTTACCCCCGGAGTCCTACTTCCTACCCAGTCGTTGTGTTAGACCGAGCTTTTTTGCGTGGATAGCGCAGTCGTATCCGTAGAGACCGGCGACGAGGAAGGCGACGAAAGCTCCACCATAGATGATGATCCCGCCACTCTTGTTGATCGAGAGAACCACAATACCGACCACAAGGGCAACCGCAACGATCGATACCTTGAAGAGAAGCGCCGCGTTTATTTTTTTCGCATCGCTCGTATTAATCGCCCGACGCGCATTGTTGTTTGCCAGCTCGCGAAGGACGCTGAGATCCTGCTGCCGTTCAGGAGCTTGGTTCCTCGGCGTGAACTCGTCGGGGGTCATGATCCGGCTCGGTTCCCGATCGGTTTCGATTCCACCAACTGGTTGGAAACCTACCGTTTCGGCTCGGCGTCCCCCTTGGAGGATCTCAGCTCGAGAACGCTGCACCGGTTTCGGTGGCTCCGGCACGCTAGTCAGGGGAGCATCTTGTCCTGATTTCACCCGTTGCAAAAGCTGCTGCATGTAGGCTTCAATCGAACCGTCCACTTCGTCTTGCTCAAGTTCTGGAGCACGGTGTGAAAGCTCCCTCTCCACGTTGGAGCCCCCATAGGATAAGGGCTCTTCTATCTCTTCATCCAGTGGTTCCTCCAATTGCGATTCCTCATACGGAGAGGGCTCGTACTGGGAAGCCTCGTACTGGGAAGCCTCCTCTTCGTACTCTGGCTCCTCTTGATGAGGGTCGAGATCTGAGAAACCGTATTGGGACAAGACGGAAGCAGCGTCAGGGGGAGCGTCTGGTTCTTCGGATGCGTAGACGTTCGTATCGCTGAACTCCGCCATCTCCTCCGATTCCGCCTCGGCAATCATCCTTCGGAGACGTTCGGAGAGAGAATCCATCTCGACTTCTATATTGCCAGTCGGAGGTTCGTAGCCTTGCGCATCATAAGGGGCGTTCTTTTCACTGGCATCTGTCGGCTCTTGCGTCCATGCCCGTTCGTGTTGCAACACTTGATCGAGTCGGCTCTCGATTTCATCGGAGGGCTCTAACTGGATAGGAGCCGCATCTTCCCAATTTGGGTCGATGATCTCGGAGAACTCTTCAATGGATCGCTGGGCTATTGGCCGTTGGGCAAGAGGTTCCAGCGCTCCCTGATCATAGGATGTTTCCTCGGGCTCTTGATGGTAAGACGGAGGATTGTCTTGAGCCTCGCTAGGGTAAGGTCGAGGCTGCGATTGAACCTCCTGAATATGCGCGAGGACGTACTCGTAGTTCTCTTGCGAACGTTTGGCGACCTCGTGCAACTCCTGGCGCAATTGCGCGATCGTCCCCTCCATCCGCTCGGCGATGCTGTCCAATCGCTCGTCTACGCCGTTTAGATTGGCCAGAAGTTCAGGTGGTACGGGAGCCTCGACTGGTTTCGACTCGGCATCGATCAACTTCGAGGCCACATCTGCAGCAAGCGCCTCGAATCGGGTCCCCAGAGAAGTGATATGCGCTTCAATGCTCTCGAAATTGCGGGTGATCGCGGCCCCCCACTCGCCGTCTCGCTTCTCCAATTGCGAATGAAGTTGCGTTTGGATATCGGTGGCCATCTGGCTTCCAAGTCGGTTCAGCTCCTCTCGATAAACCTCTCCATTCTTCTCGTTCGCTTGCCCCCCTTCCTGCACCGCAGTATGGATGTACTCCAATCCCTCGTGCAACTGGTCGATCGATAGTTCGATGGCACGAATCCGCGCTTCGTTCTGCTCAGCTTGTGCAAGCTCCAATTCGACGAGGCGTTCTAGTTCGGCCCGCTCTTGCTCTACTCGTTCCAGCTCCAAACGGGCTCGTTCCGCGTGCTCTGCCTCGAGCCGCTCACGTTCCGCTCGCTCCCATTCAAGCCGTTCTTGCTCTACCCGTTCCTGCTCAAGTCTTGCTAGTTCAGCTCGCTCTCTTTCAAGCCGCTCTTGTTCAAGTCTCTCCTGCTCAAGCCTCTCTCGTTCCAAGCGTGCTTGCTCTGCACGCTCCCGCTCAAGCCTCGCTAATTCAGCGCGTTCTTGCTCAAGCCGTTCTTGCTCAAGCCGTTCGTGTTCAAGCCGTTCTCGCTCAAGACGTTCTTGTTCGAGTCGCTCCTGTTCAAGCCTTGCTAGCTCTGCTCTTTCTCGCTCGAGTCGTTCCTGCTCTAGGCGTTCCTGCTCAGCTCGTTCTTGCTCAAGTCTTGCCTGTTCGAGGCGTTCACGTTCGAGCCGCTCTTGTTCAAGCCTCTCCTTCTCAAGCCTTTCTCGTTCCAAGCGCGCTCTCTCGACAAGATCTCGCTCCCGTTTCTCTTCCTCTTCTCGTTTTTGATCCTGCGGAGCTTCTTCCGGGAGAGGGCTCGTCCAATCTCCCATGAAAGATGGGGGACTGCTGGGGGTGGAACGGGTTGTCGGGGGAGTTTTGGCACGCAATGTTTCCCCGATGGAACTGGGGGGGATGACGGTGGCCAGGGGACGCTCGCTACTCCGGGCGGGGAGGACCGTAATTCGCCAAGGCCCGATTGCGAGTTCGGTCGGTTCGTCGATCAAGGACTCCCGAACCGTTCGATCTCCGATCTGCACGAATCCAGGTGCTTTGAGGAGAGTAAAGCGTTTTCCAAAGGTGAGAACTGCATGCTGAGAAGCGACCGGTTCCGGCAAGCAGATCGAAGAATCCGGGTGGGATCCGATCGTGCACTTCGAGGCGCGGACGACCATTCGTCCTTCTTCCCCCGTATCAAGATTTTTCCAAGCGATTTCTCCCAAGCTAAGCTCTTCGGTACCGGCCGGGGTCGTTTGCGAAGCTTGGGACGTCATTTGCATCATGGGACAGTTAAGGCTCGAGAAATCTTTGCACTCAACAGGGAGTATCGTCGCGCACTCTGAGGCTCTCTTGAAGGAATCTGCTCTTTAAACGACCTATTCCTCTATTTAGTCGTGCCGCGTCAAGGTTTATCTGTGCCACGCTGATCGAAAATGTCCTCCCGAATTCCGATAATCCCTACATCCGCCCCCAGCAAAACCAAGGAATCCAACAATAAGAGCGGATGCGCAAGTCCTTTCCAGGAAACACATTGCGAGTCTACACCCCTTTAAACCATGGCGAGATTGCCAAAATATGCCCCCGGCGTGCCAATTTTCGAACGCTTTTTGCTTGCATCCGTACTATAGTTCTACGGCCAGCCCCAACCCTTCGGGTGTTTTTTATGAACCTTCTTCCCTTGGAGGAGTGAACGCGATGTCTCGAAAGGAAGCATTGAATAAGTTACGCGATGTTCTTTTGCTTCGTCGTGAGGCCCTTAAAAAGGCCCTTGATGGAGACTTGAGCATGCTGCAATCTCTCTCCCAAGAGGGTGGGGATGTTATGGATGCTGCAATGGATACCGCGCAGGATGAGATCAGTAGTCAGCTAGTCGAAGTCGAAAGCCGCGAGCTGTCCCAAATCGAAGAAGCGCTTAATCGGATTCGGGAAGGGCAATACGGGGAGTGTGAATCGTGCGACAAGCCGATTCCCCTCGCGAGACTGCAAGCGGTTCCCTACGCGACTTCTTGCATCGAGTGCGCTCGCCGACAAGAGAAATTCACACCACGTGTCTACGGCGAAAATTATAGCTAGGTGGTAGGTATAGAAGACTTTTGACCTTGGGCTTTGGACTTTAGGAAGAGCATAGCCCATCACAACCCGACGCGTTAGCGAGGGATTGCGTCGCGAGTGAACGTGGCCCTTGATGAGAGTATTCAGGTCGGGGTGGCACGTCCCTGAGGCACGAAGGGCGTGCTGTGAGACTTTGGATGGATGTCTGGCTTGCCAGCGCTGTCCCTCGCTTACGCCACGGGTTGTGATTTTCGGAGCTCGCTTACGCGTCGACCAAACTACTCAAACATCTTATACTCGCGCTGATGCCTCAGGCCGGTGAGAGGTTGAACTGTTAGGCACAATAGCCGAGTTTAAGCTGCCAGCTACACTCCCGGTGTGTTCCATGGCCGCTTTGGGTGCGAAAGGTAATTGCAATAGAAACGTGGATCGACTCGCCAACTCGATCTGAGCTGGAAGCAGCGGCCACTTCACACACCCTACGACGACTACACCCCCCTCCGGGCCACGCCTCCTACTTCTTCGTGCATCCTCCGGCGATAGCACAAACTGCGCACCCTGAACTGGTACCACAGCCCGACTTCTCTTTCGTTCCGCAACCTGGACCGCATCCCTTTTCCAAAATCTCCGCGAAGCGGCTTTTGGCTACGCTCGTTTGATACTCTTTGGCAAGCCGATCGATAATCTCTTCGGTTTCCCGTGTCGGCTCTCCGAGGAAATGGAAATAAAGGGTTCTCCCATCGAGCAACGGTTCTACCTCGAGCAAAACGTCGGGGGAGTCCTGCTCTTTCAGGTAGCGTTTACACGCTTCATTCGCCTCCGAGCTAAGCTCTTCCAGCTTGTCCAATAGATATCGATCTTCGTATCGAGAACGACGAATGAACTTCGCCGTTTCTATCCTCCCATCACTCTCGGGAGAACGCGTTACTGTGATCTCGTCGGTGAGGACCTCTCCCAACTCGATACCTCGCGGGGTCCGGCAGACGACCTCTTCCCCACGAGTTAGCCGTGCGCCAGGCGCCCGCATATGGTAATGCGTAGGCTGCATCCCTGAGCGAATGACGTAGCAGATTTCCGCACTAACTGTTTCAGAAATGTCTGGCCTTAAAGTTTGCATGCGATCCTTTATCAACCCCTCACCCCCAGCCCCTCCCCCCTAAAAGGGGCGAGGGGAGCGGAGATCTTACGGGACATACTTTTCCTTCACCCTACTTCCCTCTTCTTTTCTTCCTTTAGCCTTAAGTCTTTAGCCTTAAGCCTTCTTTTTTCCGTGTATTCTGTGTTTTCCGTGTTTCCCCTTAATCAGGGCGCCAACTGGTTCCACAAAAACGTATAAGCCAGCGCTTGCATGAAGGCGGTTTGCTTGTTGTTCGCCGCTCCGCCATGGCCACCCTCGATATTCTCGTAGTAAAGAACCGGATGCCCCATGGATTCCATCTTGGCCATCATCTTCCTCGCATGACCAGGATGGACTCGATCGTCTCGCGTAGAGGTTGTGAACAATACGTTGGGGTATCGCTGCGACTCCTTAACATTGTGGTACGGTGAATAAGTCTGAATGAATTCCCATTCTTCTGGGAGGTCAGGGTTTCCATACTCCGCCATCCAAGAAGCCCCCGCGAGAAGTTTGTTGTAGCGTTGCATATCGAGAAGGGGAACTTGGCAAACAACCGCTTTAAACAAGTCGGGATAGTGGGTGAACATATTCCCCATCAAGAGCCCGCCGTTCGAACCACCTTGGATCCCTAGCTTCTCAGGGCGCGTGATCTTTCGATCGATGAGATCCTTGGCAACGGCGGCGAAGTCTTCGTAAGCTCGATGTCGATTCGACTTCAGAGCCGCCCTATGCCAACGAGGTCCGTACTCTCCACCTCCGCGAATGTTCGCTACGACATAGACGCCCCCTTGAGAGGTCCAAGCACGTCCAACCGATGCATTGTAGCTAGGCTGCAACGAGATCTCGAAACCACCGTACCCATAGAGCAACGTGGGATTCGAGCCGTTAAGGGGGAGCTCCTCCTTGGAGACCATGAAGTAGGGAACTCGGGTACCATCAGCGCTCGTAGCGAAGTGCTGGGAGATCTTGAGCCCCGAAGCGTCGAAGAACGCGGGGAGTTCCTTCAGTTTGACCGGCTCCTCTCCAATCGTTCCCATCGATAGGGTCGTCGGAGTCAGGTAATCGGTGCTCGTCATGAAGTAGTCGTTCGAGGCATCGGTATCGACTGCCGAGACGCCGATCGTTCCGATAGTGGGAACACCTCGCATCGGCTCCTTGCTCCAACCTTGATCGGTGGGCTTGAGGACGAAGACTCGGTCTTTCACGTCCTCTAGGACCTTTAAGATCGCAAAGTCTTTCGTGAAGTCATAGCTGGCGAGCGCTGTCGTTTCCGTCGGTTCAAAAACGACGTGTATCTTCCCCTTCCCTTCGAGGAATTCCTCTAGTTTGACAAAGAGTAGCGAGCCCGCTTTGTAGTTTGTTCCTTGGTGATCCCAATCCTCACGCAGTTCGATGGCGAGAGTCCCGCGACTGATCGACTTGTTCGCCGTGTTGGGAGCAGCAACCTTCGTCAACGAGCCGTCCTCGTTGAGAACAAAAAGCTCGTCGTTGTAGAATGCGATGTTGCGAGAAACATAGTTTCGTTCGAAACCTGGCGAATCATCGTGCATCGCCCCGATCGCCATGTCGGTGCTCTTCCCTTCGTAGACGACGACTGCATCGGACATCGGAGTCCCACGTTTCCATTTTTTGGCGATCCGAGGATAGCCAGATTCGGTCATGGAACCTTCGCCGAAATTGGTTTGGACAAAGACATGGTCGCGATCGATCCAGCCGATCGATCCCTTCGATTCAGGGCATTGAAAACCATCTTGGACAAACGACTTCGAAGTCATGTCGAACTCTCGCGTCACCGTTGCATCTGCCCCACCCCGGGAGAGGATTAGCAAGGCCCGATCGTAATTGGGTCTGAGGAGACTCACCCCTTTCCACACCCAATTCTCTCCCTCTTCGGTTGCGAGTTTGTCGAGATCGAGAATGATTTCCCAGTTGGGGGAAGGCTTCTTGTACTCCTCAAGAGTTGTTCGTCGCCACAGTCCCCGAACATTGTTTTGATCACGCCAAAAGTTGTAATAGTACTCCCCTCGCTTCGAAACAAACGGAATCCGGTCATTGGAGTCCATGATCGCCAGAAGGTCTCCTTCGAGTTTCTTAAACGCATCGGTTCGCGTCAGGGCAGCGAATGTCTTTTCATTTTTCTCCTTCACCCATTCGATCGCTTTCTCCCCTGTCACGTCCTCAAGCCATTGATAAGGATCGTTCGTCGGGGAGGAGGCAGCGTCGGGACTCGTTGCGGATGGGCTAGGTGACTGAGCCATAAGTTCAGAAGTGAAGGAGAATAAAAGAGCGGGGACCAAGAGAAATCCGGTCGTAAACTTGCATCGCATAGGGAGACTCCGGCAAACACGTGTTGGGTACGGAAGTGATGATGATACCAAATTTCCCGCTCGTAAGAGAGACGCATAAGCGAGGCCCGATAATCACAACCCGTGGCGTAAGCGAGGGACAGCGCTGGCAACTAGTGCAAGGGTGGCACGCTCAGAGCGAAGCGATGGGCGTGGAGGACTTCTCGGAA
>CAYMXM010000253.1:0-7284 GCA_964394065.1 uncultured Pirellula sp.
CCTAAAAGGGGCGAGGGGAGCAGAGATATAAAACGCGACGCGTGCCAAGACTAAAGTTATTTCGGGAGGGGTGCGATGGTAGAATTTCATCCGCTGTTCTCCTAATCACTATTATAAATGCTGCGTTCCTTTCGAGTGTTCGCAGCGATCGTCCTTTAAAACCAGCCTAGTAGCAAAGGTTATTTTGATGTCTTTGGAAGCTGACCGCGATACCATTCTTGCTCTCACACAGCAATTGTTTGTTTCAATCACTGCGGGGGACTGGGGGGCTTATGTAGAACTTTGCGATCCCTCGATCACCTGCTTCGAACCCGAAGCGCTAGGAAATCTTGTCGACGGACTCGACTTTCATCACTACTATTTCAACTTGCCCGCAAGTGGCAACCCAACCCCCGTTCAGGCGAACATGATCGGTCCCCACATTCGGATCATCGGCGACGTTGGGATCATTGCTTATGTTCGGCTGACACAAAAGATTGTCGATGGAAAGCCGGTCACCACGGCGATGGAAGAAACCCGCATCTGGCATCGGCAGAAGGGGAAATGGAAGCACGTTCATTTCCACCGCTCCCCCGCCTGACCTTCTTTTGGAAATCGGATAGCCCATGTCTCCCAACGGCTTTTTACGGGTTACAACAGCTTCCACCGTAACTCGAGTTGGAAACCCGAAAGGGAATCGCCTAGCCGTCGAGCAGGGACTGCGCGAATTTGCAGACTCCGACATCATCCTGTTCGGAGAACTCACCTTGAGTGGCTACACGTGCGGAGAGCTATTCAAACAGGCTAGGCTCTTAGCCAGTTGCCGCGAAGAGCTGTTCGAACTCGCGGACCATGTCCCTTCGAATCAACTCGTCGTCGTCGGGCTCCCGTGGGAGCATGAGGGGAAGCTGTTCAACTGCGCAGCGCTACTCAACGCTGGGCGTCTGGTCGGGGTGGTTCCAAAGCAGAACCTTCCGACCTACCAAGAGTTCTACGAGGGACGCTGGTTTCAATCCGGTGTCGGCCTTTCCGAAACAATTAGATGCACCGAAGTCGGTTACGAGATCCCGTTGGGTTCGGACTTGTTGTTTCAACATGGTGAGGTAACGGTTGGTGTAGAGATCTGCGAGGATTTATGGGTGCCCGTTTCGCCGAGCGGACTGCAATCGATCGCCGGCGCCAATGTCCTTCTCAATCTCTCTGCGAGCAACGAGACGGTAGGAAAGGGGGCTTACCGACGGAACCTGGTCGTTACGCAATCAGGGAAGTGCAACGCGGCCTATCTCTACGCCAGCTCTGGTCCCACGGAATCGACGACCGACTTGGTTTTCGGTGGACATTGTTTGATCGCGGAATGCGGGAACTTGGTCGCCGAGTCGAAGCGAGTCGGGACCGGGCTTGCGCTGCACGGTGGGAGAGCGAGCCAGCAAGTTACTAGCTTTGCGACCACCGACATCGACATTCAACGGATCGAACATGATCGTCGCTCCGTAGGAACCATGCATCAATCGGGATTGCTCCAATCAACGATGGGAGTCTCTTTAGGGGGAACGTGCTACCGGAGAGTTGAATTCTCCCTTGGGGAACGGTCAGAGCGTCCTCTCCAGCGCTGGGTCGACCCTCACCCGTTCGTCCCGAAGGAGAGTGCGTTGCTTCAGGAACGCTGCGATGAGATTTTTGAGATTCAGATGGCAGGGCTTTCCAAACGGATCGAACAATTGCCAACTGACTCTCCACTCGTCATCGGAGTGTCGGGAGGCTTGGACAGCACGTTGGCAACGATCGTCACCGCCAAAGCGCTCGATGCTTTGGGGCTTCCCTCAAAACGATTGTTGGGATTGACGATGCCTGGTTTTGGGACATCCGAGAAGACCAAATCAAATGCTTTAGCGCTGATTCGCTTGCTCGGTTTAAGTTCCGAGACGATCGATATCCGACCGAGTTGTTTTCAGATCTTCAAGAATCTTCGCCATGCACCGTTTGGGATAAGTTGTGAAGGAAAGAGCTTGGAAGAGCTTCAGCAAGAGCTGGAGTCTCTACCCGACGAGAAGCGACATGATCTCGTCTTTGAGAATGTTCAAGCGAGGATGAGAACCCTCCTGTTGATGAGTCGTGGGTTTGTGATCGGGACAGGGGATCTTTCGGAAGGGGCTCTCGGGTGGTGCACCTACAATGCGGACCACATGTCGATGTACAACGTCAATTGCTCGGTGCCGAAGACGCTCGTTCGCTTTTTGGTGCGGCACGTAGCGAAGGAGATGTACGACGGAGAGACGCGTCGCGTTTTGCTGGATATCGCTGACACGCCGATCAGTCCGGAACTGTTGCCATTGTCGAAGAACAAGACGATTCAGCAGAACACGGAGGATAGCGTCGGGCCTTATGAGCTGCATGACTTTTTCCTCTACCACTTTGTTCGCGCGGGTGCGACCAAAGGAAAGATTCTGGAGTTGGCTAGGAACGCGGTGTTTGATACACGTTATCCTGAAGATGTGATCGAAAAGTGGCTTCAAGTTTTTCTGCGTCGTTTCTTCAACTCCCAGTTCAAGCGATCCTGTGTCCCGGATGGCCCCAAGGTAGGTTCCGTTTCCCTTTCTCCTCGCGGCGATTGGCGCATGCCGAGCGATGCAGATCCGGGGATTTGGTTGGAGTAAATGGTATGTAGAACGGAATTCATTCCGTTAAACAACATTTCCATTCAAGGCCCCTGTTGATAGGCTACGCCCGCGTCCATCTCATGGCTAATCGGGCCCCCGCAGGTGGCGAGAGGCTCTGAAAGATTTTTACCCCAATTTGCATGCTTTTTTGGGAAACACAGAGGCACAGAGGACACAGAGTAGCTAGTAGGGTGTGTGAAGTGGTCGCGTTCCTATCCCAAATCCGGTCCGCATACCCGTCCCCCTTTCCATTGCAAACACCGCAACCCGATAGAGCGACCACGTAACACACCATAGGCTCGCGACGCCGTCAATGTACACGGGGACGCCACGTACGCTTGGTGTGTTACGCGGTCGCCTTGGTCGGTTAAGATAACGGAGGTGGAAGTGTCAATTGTGCCGCCGAGCGGATCTGAAGTGGAGGGGCGACCGCTTCACACACCCTACTACTATTGAGTTATCCCCCAACCTCGGAGAATCTTTCCTGTGCGAAATCATCATGATCTGTGGCGAGCTTTCGGTGTGGTCTTGCTCGTCTTTCCTCTTGTTGCTCTCATCTCCCAAACAAGCGAGGGGAACGGCAAGCCCAACATCGTTTATATCTTGGCCGATGATATGGGATGGGGGGATGTTGGATGGCATGACGGGAAGATCCCGACACCTCATTTGGATAAACTCGCCGGCCAAGGTGCTCGCCTTGAGTCTTTCTATGTCCAGCCTGTTTGTTCTCCGACAAGAGCGGCGTTGATGACAGGAAGGTATCCCATTCGATACGGTTTCCAAGTCGGAGTCGTTCGGCCATGGGCCGAGTATGGACTCCCCCTGGAAGAGCAAACACTTTCGCAAGGACTTCAGAGTGCGGGTTATAAAACGGCGATTGTTGGGAAGTGGCATTTGGGGCACTTCCATCCTGACTATCTACCGACCCGTCGAGGCTTTGATCATCAGTACGGTCATTACAACGGGGCTTTGGATTACAACACTCACGATAGGGATGGAGGTTTCGACTGGCACAAGGATGACAAAGTCAATCGAGATGAAGGTTACTCGACCGAACTCATCGGTCGCGAAGCAGCTCGAATCGTTGAGCTTTACGCAGGCAAGAGCCCTTTTTTCCTCTACGTTCCTTTCAACGCTGTCCACACACCTCTCCAGGTTCCTAAAAAGTATCTAGAGCCGTTCGGTCATCTTCAAGGGCAACGGAAACTCTATGCAGGAATGCTCAGTGCGATGGATCAAGCGATCGGTGAAATCGTCGCGGCGGTCGATAAAGCGGGTGCGCGAAGCAATACGCTATTCATTTTCTCCAGTGACAACGGTGGCTTCCAACCAGGGAAGGTCACCGACAACGGTCCACTCCGAGCGAGCAAGAGTACCCTTTACGAGGGTGGTGTTCGAGTCGCTGCATTTGCAACTTGGGAGGGGAAGATTCCTGCAGGATCCGCCATCCATGCACCCCTTCATATGGTCGATTGGTATCCCACCCTACTCAAGCTGACGGGGGCTCAAGTCGATCAGCGCTTGCCGCTCGATGGAAAGGATGCATGGGAAACGATCGTTGGGAAGAACCCCACTCCGCACGACACGATCCTCCTCAACGCAACTCCTACGGCCGGTGCACTCCGCCGAGGGAAGTGGAAGCTCGTTGTCAATGGAAGCCGGGCCAACGAAGGGTTCGATGGGGGAGCGACAGCGACTGTTGTCGAAGACCAAGTCGAGTTGTTCGATCTGGAGAAGGATCTCCCGGAGAAAAGCAACCTTGCCTCAGAGCATCCCGAGATCGTCCAAGACCTCTTAGCTCGATTAAAAACCTTTCAACAAGAAGCCGTCCCACCCAAGACCCGCCCCAAACCCAAAGGCTTCCAATCCCCCACCATCTGGGGGGAGCCCCCCATGTAGAACGGAATTCATTCCGTTAAACAACGCCGCCATTCAACGCCGCCGCCAGCGCAGTGAGCCGGCCCCCCATTCAGGGCTCTCCAAGCCCCCCGCTAGTTGTGAGAGGCTCTCGCTGCATGCAGGGCCCTCGAGCCCTCTTTAGGAAACTAACGCAGGGGCGCGGAGACGCAGAGATTTTCTTCTCCGCGTCTCCGCGCCCCCGCGTTTCATTCTCTTGACG
This sequence comes from uncultured Pirellula sp., assembly GCA_964394065.1. GTDB lineage: Bacteria > Planctomycetota > Planctomycetia > Pirellulales > Pirellulaceae > JBKCUI01. Next base: position 4,756 of record CAYMXM010000253.1, read on the forward strand.
GTGACATAGGGTGTGTTGCGCGGTTGCTTTGGTTGGTTGAGATGATGGAGATGGAAATGTTCCTTGTGCCGCCGAGTGGATCGGAGGTGGAGGGGCGACCGCTTCACACACCCTACGACTACGACTGGCACGGAAGAAAATTTTCATTTGACGGGCAATTTCGATTCGGCTATCCTCCTAATCGTTCTTGGTGGCAGCTTCCGCGCGATTGTTTTGCGGGGCTGCGAACAGGGAACTCCGGTGAAATTCCGGGACGGACCGGCCGCTGTGTGCCGCCAGAGACGTGAGTGCGTTTCAGACCTTTACTCCATCTATCGATGTGTCATTGTTTGCTGAGGAGCAAGCGAGAAGGCTTTGAGTTCGGGTTGGCGGTGAGTCAGAAGACCTACCAAGTGCAAGACAACGAAGTGCCTTCCAGGTTTAGGGCAGTTGTTGCAGCAAGTATTCGTTTCGCCTAGGACTTGCTTAGGTTGCATCCTGATTCACCTCGTTCCTCGGTTCGAATAAACGCTAGTTGGCGAACGACCGCTCCGCAGGGACAAAGACCATCCTAGAGAAAATGTACCTTCGTTTGTTGCTTGGAGGCGTTGTTGTCCTCCTTTTTGCTACCTATTCGGAAGCCCAGTATTCCAATTACAGTGGAACGACCGCAGGAGCTCCGGACAATCCTATCGCAAGGGCTGCAGGTCCGTTCCTGTTCTGGGAATCGATCATCGTCGATTATTCACCTGCTCCAGGTGTCGGTCCAGGATTCCAAAACCCCCAAGGTGGGGTCGCTTCGTTGGGAGATTTGTACAGTCCAGTTCCTCGGCCTGAGGGAATCGGGACTGACTTCGTGAAACAGTATCAACCCAGGGTAGGGGTTGAACCACCGTTCCATGCAGGAGCAACGATTGATCCTTTCTCGGGCGATATAAATAGTACCACTGACACCTACGGATTCATCGGGATCGATAAGCCGGGTTCGATCACTGTCGGGTTCTCCCAACCGATCGCCAATGGAGCTGGAGCGGACTTCGCGGTTTTCGAGAACGGCTTTAATTTTGGTGGCCCTACTTCCTTGTTTGCGGAATTCGCACATGTCGAAGTCTCGACGAATGGAGTTGACTTTGCACGATTCCCCTCCATCTCCCTCAACACTACGTCGACAGCGGTGAGCGGCACGTTCCAAGGATACGACGTCACCAAAGTCTACAACCTAGCAGGAAAGCACGCTACCAATTGGGGAACTCCGTTCAACTTGGACGACCTCGTCAACGATAGCTTGATCGCAGCAGGGCTGCTCGATCTAAACGACATCAACTTCGTGCGACTGGTCGATGTGATCGGGAGTGGTGAACTCGTCGATGCCCAAGGGGGAGTAAATGATGGAATCGATCGGGATTCTCTTGGAAACGCAATCCTCGATAACTGGGTTACGTTCGACTCGGGAGGTTTCGACTATCTTGGACTTGGGAAAGTCGTTGGCGTATTGAACACGGTCACGGCGGTACCTGAGCCATCGAGTATTGCTTTGATGGGGGTTGCTTCATTGGGGTTGTTTTGGAGACGCCGAAAGAAACTGCGAACCGGTCTAGTGCGCATCCTTGCCGTTTGCGGCGCGTTTGGCTTGCTAGGTAACCTTGCGTTCGCTCAATCGGTGCATGTGATCGATTTCGAAGACTACCCCCTAGCTGGAGTGGAAAGCGAATTTCATGGGCCGGTCGTTCCATTTACACGAGAGCCCAACAAGTATGCGGGAGACGATTTAGTAGGAATGATTCAGGTCGGTGAGGCCCAACTTGTTAATCGATTTTCGGAAGAGTTCGGGAGTTGGAGCGGGTTTGCAATTTCAAATACTACTGATACCACAACCGCTGGATATCTTAATCAGTTCAGTGCGATTACCGGGGGAGGTGCCGACAACTCGCAGTATGCGGTCGCTTTTGGATATCATGACATTGAAGTCAATCAAGACAACCCGATTCCTTTCGATCGCACCAATCCGCTTCATCTTCGCGGTCTCCCCACGATTCACCTGCCAACTGGTTCAGCTCCCCTCTCCGTGGACATTACCAACACAACCTACGCTGTTCTTTCCATGGAACAAGGAGACTCCTTTGCAAAAGCATTTGGTGGTGCCTCGGGAAGCGACCCTGACTACTTTACCCTCTACATCTTCGGCACCGACCTAAGTGGTAATGTGTTGGCTAATTTTCTGGAGGTTCAGCTTGCTGATTTTCGGTTTGCAGACAACTCTCAAGACTTCATCCTGAAGGATTGGCTTACTGTGGATCTTGCTGAGTTGGAAACGGCAGCGAGTCTTCATTTCAATCTGCTATCATCAGATGTTGGCGATTTCGGCATGAACACTCCCGCTTATTTCGCGATGGACAATCTAACCGTCTCCGCAGTCCCCGAACCATCGAGCATCGTCCTGATCGGATTGATCGGCGGAGCCCTCGCGATGCGAAGATCGCGAAGGGGCCTCCCCCATGTAGAACGGAATTCATTCCGTTAAACAACGCCGCCATTCAACGCCGCCGCCAG
>CAYMXM010000254.1:0-7258 GCA_964394065.1 uncultured Pirellula sp.
GCGCGTGCTAGGACGCCAAAGCGGTGTCTGGTGGGGACAAGCCCCATCCAGACAAAAACATTTCCCAGGGAAAAATGCTTCACAGCATTGCACCGGAGGGTTCGCGCGACGGTCTTCTTCTCTGCGCCCCTGCGACTCCGCGTTGAATTAACACTAGAGGAAAAGGTAAAGAGAAAAGGAAAGTTCTCTCTTCACTATAGCCTAAAGTCCAAAGTCCAAAGCCTTCTCACGGAAGCATTGTTTAACGGAATGAATTCCGTTCTACCTTTGGGGGCACCTAGCAAAACTTGGGTCGTTTCTTTAACTTGATGCGTGTTCCGCAACAAAGGAACAATTCTTGAAATCCTACGCAAACCAGAATGGTACCGTGAGCATGAAACCGGCTTTCCCTATTCCTGAACCTCAAGTGGTCTGGAACCACTTTCTCGATCTGGTCGCCGTCCCTCGCCCCTCGAAAGAGGAAGGTGCCGCAGTAGACTTCATCGAAAACTGGGCCCGCCGACTAGGCTTCACTTCGAAGCGAGATGAAGTCAACAACATTTGCGTTCATGTTCCCGCTACCTCTCCCAACCCCGCCGAACCGATCCTCTTGCAATGCCACCTTGATATCGTTCCAGTCACCGACGCCCCTGACGGTGTCGACGCTGATGCCTCGGCAGGGAAGATCCCGCTGGAACGAGGGGACTTCAACACGAAGTGTGAAAAGAAGCTGATCCCTAACCCAGCAGGGGATTGGGTGAACGCTCCCTACACCACCCTCGGTGCCGATAACGGGATGGGAGTTGCCATGATGATGGCACTTGCGGAAAAACCTGAACGCCGGGTTCCACTCCAGCTCTTGTTCACGGTCGACGAAGAAGCGGGAATGACTGGAGCGATTGGAATAGAACCGGAGAAGCTCGGTATCACCTCGACCACGATGATCAACATCGACACGGAAGAGGATGATGAAATCACCGTCGGTTCCGCCGGGGGGCGGGACGCAGAGGTCCAGTGGAAAGGAGCGTGGGAGGTTCCGACCAAACCGTCCGGTTCGGCGGGATTGTCCCAGCTCCGGCTGAAGCTTCACGGCCTGAAAGGTGGCCACTCGGGAATCGAGATCAATCAAGGTCGCGGCAACGCGAACCGCTTGTTGGCAAGAATTCTCTACGCAATCGGAGCCGAGCACGAGTACGGTTTGATCGCTTGGGAAGGTGGAAGCCGTCGCAATGCGATTCCAGACTCCAGCACCGCCTCGATCGTCGTAGCAAACGAAAAGATCTCGTCGATCAAGAAAGTGATCGATCGAGTGGTGAAGTCCTTCGATCGGCTCTATCAGAACCGGGACAATGCAGTCGAGGTTTTCATGGATGAATCAAAGTTCGGTGGAGGCAAAGCGCTGACTCGGGAGTCCTCGTTGACTTTTGTTCGGTTGGTTCAGTCGATTCCAACCGGGATCTGCGAGATGACCCCCGAGCTTCCGGTTTTGGTCGAGTCTTCTTGCAACATGGCGATCATCGAACTCGGAGAAGGTGCACCTGCTAAAATCGTATGCAGCGTCCGAGGGACGACTCCGGAAGCTCTCACCGATGTCTCCGAAACGATTGCCGCAGTGGCGAGCCTAGCCGGAGGAGATACGAAGACCGGGGATGGGTATCCAGGCTGGAAGCCCGATTTGGAATCAACATTGCTCCAAACGGCGATCGGAGCCTACGAAAAGCTCCATGGGGAGAAACCCAAGGTCCACGCGGTTCACGCAGGGCTCGAATGCGGATTGCTCGCCGAAAGGATTCCAGGGCTCAAGGCGATTTCGATGGGACCAACCATCAAAGGAAACCACGCAGCCGGCGAACGGGTTAGCATCTCGTCGGTCGCAAAGTCGTATCGGTTCTTGGAGGGGATACTGGAAGAATTGCCGTGATGGGAGGAACCACGGAAGAAGTTTGAAGAGTGAAGTTAGAAGTTTGAAGAAAGATTGAGGATTGTGAGCGTGGCCCGGGCGTCTCGCCCGGAGTTACGAAGGCTGTTACGGGCGAGACGCCCGGGCTACGATTAGGTCGCTCGACGCGAAGGCCTGAGTCGTTGCAATCCTTATAACCGGAATTGTTGCCGGTGGTTTTGTTCTGGATCGGCTTGAGAGGACTGAGTGGAGGGGGCTCGGAACGAATCGCGTCCTAGCTTTGAGAGAATAGCGAACCATTGCAGAGCCAGATTCCGTTGGCCAGCTCCCAGGCTTTCACCCCAATCCCGATCGCCACAATGAAAATCATCGAATTCGTACTATCCCTTCCCGGTCTCTTTTGGAAGAACATCGTCTACAGCGTGGAGCATATGTCCATCACGCAATGGTGTATTCTCGGCACCACCTCGGTCGTGATTGGATTCATGCTTCTAAAGTCTACTAATCGCTCCTAGCGATCGTTCATGCTGGACATGTGGCTTTGCATCAACGTGCGCATGTTTTGCAAGCCTCGCTTGAGAAGTCCTGCGACGGCCATCTCGCTCTTCCCCATCAACTCCGAAATCTCTTTCAAGGAATAGCCTTCCAAATAACGAAGGCGTATCGCATTCCGCTGCGTTTCAGGAATCTGCCCCAGGTGGAGGGCTAGGTTCGCCGCCGCCTCGTCTCGCATGACCCGTTGGCTCGGTGTCGACGACTCTGCCGGAAGAATCTCGTCGAGCCCCAGCGAACTATCTCCATATTGAGATCGAACGGAAATCGTTTGCTCCATGCGCGCCGATCGCTTCTGGGTCGCCAAGTGCTGCTGGTGCGCGGTGTGAACATTGTTCCGCAAGATGTTCCGGAGCCAAGCGAGCAGGGAATCGATCGACTCCCCGCGGAACGCATGGAAATCCCTCGCCGCTTCCATGAAGGTGGTTTGCACTACATCGGCATGGTCGAGCCGACCTCGCAACCGATCGTTCAAATGCCGCTCCGCCAAAACATTCAAGTAAGGGCGAAAATGCTCCAGGAGGAGTCCTTTGGCTACCTCGTCCCCGCCACGGGCGAGATCCAATAGTTCACGGGAATTGAAAACCATGCTGAACCGTTGCTCAAAAGCCAATTCTGTTTCGATATTCGGGACCATCTTACCACACCCGGTTCGGTTTCGGTTAACATACTTCAGTCAATCTCAACGTGGGAGCGAGCAACGACGGGACTCGGAGGTTTTTCGACATGACGACGGAAAAGCAGAACGATATTTTTGGACACCAGCCAGGCCTCTTCCTGCTGTTCTTCACCGAGATGTGGGAGCGGTTCAGCTACTACGGGATGCGAGCCCTCCTCGTTCTTTTCCTCGTTGGTCAGATCGCCGATGGGGGATGGAATTGGCTTCGTGCCGATGCGATGAAGCTCTACGGGGTCTACACTTTCCTCGTCTACCTCACTCCGATCCTGGGTGGATTGATCGCAGATAAACTCCTCGGCTATCGACTCGCGGTGACCCTCGGTGCATTCTTGATGACCCTAGGGCATGCGTCGATGGCGGCTGAAACGGAAGCGGCTTTCTACACGGGACTCGGCCTCCTTATCGTCGGGAACGGTTTCTTCAAACCGAACATCTCTTCGATGGTGGGACAGCTCTACAAAGACCAGCCCGACAAGAAGGATGGTGCCTACACGATCTTTTACATGGGGATCAACGCGGGGGCATTTCTCGGAATCCTCCTTTGCGGTTATTTGGGTGAAAAGGTCGCCTGGTCCTATGGCTTCGGATTGGCCGGGATTTTCATGGGGCTAGGGATGGTGATGTTCCATCTCGGGGGCCCCCTTCTCGGTGAAATCGGAAAACGCCCGACTCCTGAAAACAAGAAGAACGCAGAAACAATCGAAGACGATACTCCTGAGCATGTCGTGCGCGATCGATTATTTGTGATCGGCATTCTCTCCTTCTTCACGATCTTCTTCTGGATGGCCTTTGAGCAAGCGGGGGGATCGATGTCGATCTTCGCTCTGGACTACACCGACCGCATGCTCGAAGGAACCGCCGCCAACGCGTTCTTTTGGATCAATACGGCTCTGACCGTCGGCCCCTTGCTGATCGTAACCTATGTTCTGTTCCGGCTCATCAAAGCTACTTACAAGATCATCCCCTTATCGAACTTCTTTATCGCGACAAGCTTCGTCATCATCTGGGGGATCGCGTTATGGATGCTCTCCAAAGAGTACAACATGAAGGCTTACGCGGTTTCCTTCGACGTTCCCGTCGCAGTAGAAGCGCCAGCCGAAGGGGAAGCAAATGCCGCCGCTACCCCCGAGCCGGGAGTAGCGGAAACAGCACCAACCGATGCGTCCTCAGCCGAAGAGGTTGTACCACCGACAAAGTTGGAACGGATCGAAACCAAAATTCACTCCGACCAGCCCCTCGTCGAGGGACAGACGATCTATCTCATCGACCGGGACCAAAAAGAGGGGAAAGGAAAGCTAAAGCTGATCGCCGAAGCCGATGTTCCGAAGTTTGAGAAATCGTTTGTCGGGAAGATCGACAAGGTCATGAGCAGTGAGACGGAGGTCCAGGCCTCCTGGTTCCAGATTCTGAACTCCTTCTTCATCATCAGCCTCGCCCCGCTATTCAATCGCATCTGGGGTAGCAAGTACAACCCTTCCGCACCGGTCAAGTTCGGTGCCGGATTGATCCTGCTGGGAATCGGATTCGGGGTTTTGGCCCTGAGCTGTACGGGGCTCGATAAGGAAGCGAAGACCGCATCCATCAGCATGTGGTGGCTGATCTTCGCGTTTTTGTTCCATACGCTGGGAGAACTGTGCGTCTCCCCTGTCGGACTCTCTTACGTCAGTAAACTAGCACCACTTCGTCTGGTCGGTTTGATGTTCGGGATTTGGTTCTGTGCGAGTGCGATCGCAAACCTCCTCGCAGGGTGGTCTGGGAGCATGATCGATAGTATCTCGGAGGAGTATGGCCTGTCGGGCTTCTTCTTGATATTCACAGTCATTCCTGTAGCCTCTGGGCTCCTGATGTGGGTTTTGACTCCGACCTTGAAGAAGATGATGCACGGAATTCACTGATCGATTGCCAGCATTGACAGCAATCACCCCTTGGACCAGAATTTCCCGAACTTAACGTCGCGTTTTCCTCCCCTACGCTCTGAGTAAAGTAATGTCAAGTAGCACCACTGGTAAGATCGATTCCGTCCTTCAAGAGACTCGCGTGTTCCCACCGAGCCCGGAGTTCTCGAGCAAAGCGGGAATCGGTTCGATGGATGCATACAATGCGTTGTACGCGGAATCGATTGCGGATACCGAAGCGTTCTGGGCCGCCCAGGCCAAGGAGTATCTCCACTGGTTCAGGCCGTTTGACAAGACTCTTGAATGGAACATGCCATTTGCCAAGTGGTTTCTCGGTGGTACGACGAACGCTTCTTACAACTGCGTCGACGTTCACGTCGAGGCAGGAAATGGTGATCGCGTTGCTTTCTACTGGGAAGGGGAACCTGGAGATAAACGGACTGTCACCTATCGAGACATGCAGCGCGAGGTTGGGAAGTTTGCAAACGCCCTTAAGAAGCTCGGAATTAAGAAGGGAGATCGAGTCAGCATCTACATGCCACTCGTCCCGGAGCTCCCGGTTGCGATGCTCGCTTGCGCTCGAATCGGAGCGGTTCATTCCGTGATCTTCGGGGGATTCAGCTCGGAAGCGATCGCCGATCGAAACAACGATGCGCAAGCCAAATTGGTCATCACCGCCGACGGTGGATGGCGTCGAGGCAAAGTTCTGAATTTGAAAGAAACGGTCGATGCCGCTTTGGAGAAAAGTCCAACGGTGACCGACTGCATCGTTCTCAAGCGGATCGGGGAAGGAGCCGACATGGTCCCTGGTCGCGATCATTGGTGGGACGATCTCATCGCCGATGTGAGTGAAGAGTGCCCAGCGGAACCGATGGACAGCGAGGACGCTCTCTTTGTTCTCTACACGAGTGGTTCGACAGGAAAGCCTAAGGGAATCAAGCATACGACGGCAGGTTACAATCTCTTCGCGCGCCGATCCTTCGAGTGGGTGTTCGACTACCAAAAGAGCGATATCTACTGGTGCACTGCCGACTGCGGTTGGATCACCGGACATTCCTACGTGGTGTATGGGCCGATGACTGCCGGGGCGACTCAGGTCCTTTACGAAGGAGCTCCGAACTGGCCGGAGGAGGATCGGTTCTGGGATATCATCGAGCGCTATAAGGTGACGATCCTGTACACGGCACCGACCGCCATTCGTGCCTTCATCAAGTGGGGAGACCATCATGTCGACAAGCATGATCTCTCGTCGTTACGTTTGCTCGGCAGCGTCGGAGAGGGAATCAATCCGGAAGCTTGGATGTGGTATTACAACAAGATCGGTGGCGGTCGTTGCCCCATCGTCGACACGTGGTGGCAAACCGAAACGGGAGGAATCATGATGTCTCCACTCCCAGGTGCAATCCCTTGTAAGCCAGGGTCGTGTACCCTTCCTCTTCCGGGCATCATCCCGGCGGTGCTGAGCGAAGATCTTCAAAAGGTCGACGTGCACGAAGGAGGCATGCTCTGTATTGCGAAGCCGTGGCCTGGGATGCTTCGTGGAATCTGGGGAGATGACGAGCGATTTGTCGAACAGTACTGGAGCAAGGTTCCCGGCAAATATCTCACCGGAGACAATGCTCGCACCGATGAGGATGGATACTACTGGATCATGGGGCGAATCGACGACGTCATCAACGTTTCGGGGCACCGGCTTAGCACGATCGAAGTCGAGAGTGCGTTGGTGAGCCACCCGCTCGTCGCAGAAGCCGCAGCGGTCGGTCGTCCCGATGATCTCAAGGGACAAGCGATCGCCGTTTTCGTAACGCTGAAAAACACGGAGGTGAACGAAGACCTCCGAGCAGAACTAAAGAAACACGTTCGCAAGGAAATCGGTGCCCTCGCCGTTCCGGATGACGTACGTTTCACTTCGGCCTTACCAAAGACCCGAAGCGGCAAGATCATGCGAAGACTTCTTCGCGACATCGCCGCTGGCAAGGAAGGTACCGGGGACACCTCAACCCTTGAGGACTTCAGCGTTTTGGCAAAGCTCCGAAGTGACGAAGAATCGTAAAAAACCGGTAGAACAGAATTTATTCCGTTAAACAACATTTCCATTCAAAGCCCCTAGCAACGCAGTGAGCCGACTTCCTGATCAGGAGCCTTATCGTGACTCGGGCGTCTCGCCCGAAATAGAGAATAACCTACTCAATGCTCAGCACAAGCTTGAGTGTGGCATGTTCATAAACGTAGGCACTCAGCTGCTCCACCTGG
>CAYMXM010000255.1:0-7242 GCA_964394065.1 uncultured Pirellula sp.
ACAATAGCCGAGTTTAAGCTGCCAACTACACTCCCGGTGTGTTCCGTGGCCGCTTCGGGTGCGAAAGGTGATTGCAATAGAAACGAGGATTGACTCCCCATCTCGATCTGAACTGGAAGCAGCGGCCACTTCACACACCCTACGACTACGAACCCACTCGAAACATGGAGGTCATTTTGGGACTGCGCCTTAGTGTAACTTAATTGTGGCCCGGGCGTCTCGCCCGAAGGAGCTCTACTTGCGCTTCGACCGTTTACGCTGCTTGGTGCCGACGACTCGGTCGGACTCGCTATCCTCTTCGATCGGTTCACCGATCCGATCGCGCATGCGCAACAACTTATCTCGGAGAGAAGCGGCGCGCTCAAATTCGAGATTCTCCGCGGCAGCGAGCATCTCCTCTTCCAGCGTTTTCAAATAGGCTTCGGTGACCTTCTCGGAGTTCGGATTTTGTTTCACCAAATCGCGAGCCCGCTTCCGATTCTCGGCCGCTTGATGAATCGAGGCCGTCACCTTCTTGCGAACGGTTTCTGGTGTGATCCCATGCTCCAAATTGTAAGCCTCCTGCTTGCGTCGTCGGCGCTGCGTCTCCTCGATAGCTACTTGCATCGATTCCGTCACCTTGTCGGCGTAAAGAATCACTTTCGAGTTCGCATTTCTAGCCGCCCGCCCGATCGTCTGAATGAGAGATGTCTCGCTTCGAAGAAATCCCTCTTTATCCGCGTCGAGGATCGCGACCAAACTGACTTCGGGAAGGTCGAGCCCTTCTCGGAGCAAGTTCACTCCCACCAATACATCGCATCGACCATCCCGCAACTCGCGCAGTAAGTCGACTCGCTCAAAGGCATCGAGTTCACTGTGCAACCAGCGGCACTTGAGGTCATTCTCAACAAAGAAGGTTGCGAGGTCTTCCGCCAATCTTTTCGTAAGGGCCGTAACGAGGGTTCGATCCCCCATCTTGATCCGTTCGTGAATCTGACCGAGCAAGTGCATGACCTGGCCGCGTGCAGGGACCACTTCGACGACCGGATCGAGAAGTCCCGTCGGGCGGATGATCTGTTCGACGACTTCGCCGTTGGTTTGCTCCAACTCATATTCACCTGGAGTCGCCGAAACGTAGATGACCTGGTTGATCTTCTTCTCCCATTCCTCGAACTTCATCGGTCGATTGTCGAGGGCGCATGGGAGTCGGAATCCGTGTTCGACCAGCGTCGTCTTGCGGCTTCGATCCCCCGCATACATCGCTCGGACTTGGGGGATCGTGACGTGCGACTCATCGACCAGAAGTAGGAAGTCCTCATCAAAAAAATCGTAAAGCGTATCGGGGGTCGCCCCAGGTGGTTTCCCTGCGAGGGGGCGTGAGTAGTTTTCGATTCCCGGACAATGTCCCACGTGCCCCAGCATCTCGATATCGAAACGCGTCCGCGCGTTCAAGCGTTGTGCTTCGACCGTCTTGTTCTCGGCGTTGAACTTGGCAAGCTGCTCCTCCAGTTCCTGACGAATGACCCGGATGGCGTTTTGAATTCGATCTTCCGAGGTGACGAAGTGCTTTGCAGGGAAGATATACACTCCATCTTGGCGGGAGATTGCCTCACCAGTCAGAGGATGAATGATGGTGACCTGCTCCACTTCATCTCCCCAAAATTCGAATCGATAAGCGAACTCTTCGTAAGCGGGCCACAGCTCGATCGTGTCCCCCCGAACCCGAAACGTGCCTCGTTCAAATGCGATGTCGTTCCGCGTGTATTGAATGTCGATGAAAGAGCGAAGAAGGTTTTCCCTGGGGATCGTTTCCCCTAGATGGATCGGGACCACCATCTTGGAGTATTCCGAGGGAGAACCCAACCCATAGATACAGGAGACGCTCGCGACGATGATGCAATCTCGACGACTGATCAAGGCGCTCGTCGAGGCGAGTCGCAAGCGATCGATCTCCTCATTGATCGAGGCATCCTTTTCGATATAGATATCCCGTTGCGGTATGTACGCTTCCGGTTGATAGTAGTCGTAGTAGCTGACGAAGTAGTGAACCGCGTTTCGAGGAAAAAAATCCTTGAACTCGGAATACAACTGGGCCGCAAGGGTTTTGTTGTGGCTGAGGACGAGGGTTGGCCTTTGGACTCGCTGGATCACATTCGCCATCGTGAAGGTTTTTCCCGAGCCCGTTACCCCCATCAGCAATTGTTGCTTGCGCCCCTCTTGAAGTCCTTTGACGAGGGCTTCGATGGCTTGCGGCTGATCACCAGCGGGTGGAAATTGGCTTTCCAGGTCGAATGCTCGATCGATTTTATGGTGATGCATGGGGAATGCGCAACTCGCGGAATCTGGTTCAACCGGTGAAAGTTCCTATTGTCGGGGGAGTTGCAGATCGAGCAACGGAGTGAAGCATTTTTCCGCGGGAAAAATCAATAGTAGGGTGGTGTGTGAAGTGGTCGACGCGTAAGCGAGGCCCGAAAATCACAACCCGTGGCGTAAGCGAGGGACAGCACTGGCAACCAACGCATCCAATGCAAGGTCTCCCAGCACGCCCTTCGTGCCTCAGGGACCTGACACCCAACGCCCGAAATGTTACCGACAAGGGCAACGTTTACTCGCGACGCTATCCCTCGCTTACGCCACGGGTTGTGATGGGGGGACGCTTCGCGTCCTCCCCTCTTACCACCGATGTTTCCTCAAGCCTCACCACTCCCCCCCTAATAAATGCCTTACAAAGTACTCCTCCATTCGACGGTTTCCATAGGCGCCACCCATCCCGTGTCCGGCATTAGGAATCACCAATAGGTCGAAGTCCTTGTTCGCACGTATCAAAGCATCGGCGAATCGCATCGTCGATTCCGGAGGAACATTTTTATCGACTTCGCCCACGATTAGGAAAAGCTTTCCCTCCAGTCGATGGGCGTTGTCGATGTTCGAACTGGCAGAGTAGTGTTCACCGACCGGGAGGCCCATCCATTGCTCGTTCCAGGAGGCTTTATCCATCCTATTGTCGTGGCACCCGCAAGCCGCGACCGCAACTTTGTAAAACTGGGGGTGAAACAAAACTGCCGCTGCTGCGTTCTGCCCACCTGCCGACGTTCCATAGATCCCAACCCGGGAAAGATCCATCTCTGGATATTGCTCAGCGGCACTCTTCATCCAAAGGATACGGTCTTTGAACCCCGCATCCTTGAGATTTCGCCAGCAAACATCGTGAAATGCTTTCGACCGATTCGCAGTTCCCATGCCATCGATTTTGACCACGATGAAACCGAGCTTGGTGAGCGATTCGTAACGGTCAGATGGACTGAATTGTTTAGGTACAAACGATCCATGTGGCCCCGCATAAATGTCTTCGATCACGGGATACTTTTTATTGGGATCCCAATCCTTCGGTCGACAGATGATTCCCCAAATATCGGTTTCTCCATCCCGTCCCTTCGCAACAAAAATCTCAGGAGCTCTCCAACCAGCTTCCTTCAGCTCACCGATATCGGCGACCTCCAAATCGCACACTTTCTCACCGTCCGACGTGCGCCGGAGTTCGCTAACCGGGGGAAGATCGACCCGAGAATAGGTGTCGATGAGGTAGTTGCCGCTCGGAGAGAACTCGACGGAATGGGTTCCATCTCCATCGGTTAGCCATGTCAGTTTGCCCGTGTCGAGTGACGCATAACCCAAGTGAATGTGGTAGGGGTCCTGTCCATCGCGCCCGCAAGCAGAAAACCAAACCGTCCGGTTTTCTTCGTCGATCCGCTCGATCGAGCGAACGACGATTCCCGTTGGGGTTAACACGCGCACCTCCTCGCCACTCTTTCCATCGATCAATAGGATTTGTCTCCACCCGTACTTTTCGGTGACGTATAGGAACTCCCGATCACCTCCGAGCCAATGTATGCGAGGAGAGGAATATCCTTCGGTGTGCGAGGTCCAAATAAAAGTCTCGCTCCGCTCATCGATAAGGTTTCGAACCGATCCGTCTTCCAGCTTTACTTCGATGAGGCGAAAGCGTTGATGCCCTCGATCGACTTGTTCGTACGTGAACGCCTCTCCGTCCTCTCGAAAACGAACGCGGGGGGAGCCCCATTCACGTTCGAAACGCTCTACCTCGGGCTTCAACTGCTCGGAGGTTGGAACTTTCAGCAGGTTCACTTCGTAAGTCGGAAATGGATCGCCAGGCAATGCGTAGGGATGCGATTCCAATTCCGCCCTTCCCCCGTTCGGAGGTGAAGAACGGATGATATGAACCGGCTTCTTTTCCACTTTCTTTTCTCGAAAAGCGATCAACGTCTCCGAGTCAGGTGACCAAACCAATTCACGAAAAAAATCGTCTTCCGTACCGTCGGAACTCAATACGATTCGCTCTCCCGTTTCGATCCCCTGAGCGACCACGTTGGAATCGATGATATGGGCAGTCCACTTCCCGTCCGGCGATCTCATCCCGTCTCGAGATCGATTTCCGGAGAAGGGGCGATTTCGGGGAGTCGGTGCAGAGTATCTTGGCTTTCCATCGATCACGATATGGCGAGGTGCATCCCAAGCGGAGAGTTCACCGAGGGGTTCTCCCTTTCCGTTGGCCACCAACCAGCGATGGCCGCCGAAGGTATGTTGATCTCGTGAGGCACCGGGTGCGATCTTGCCGTAGCTCTGCTTGCTCCCATCGCCAGAAAGCCAGAAGATCTCGACGATCTCTTCCGAAATGTTCTCGAACAAGACCGACGTTTCAGCCCCCGTAGAACGACCGCGTTTTCCCCAATCATCCACCTCGCGAGGAATCGCACTGGCCCGTTCGCTTGCCGAAATCGGATGTAGTTCTCCTTTCGCAACGTCCCATCGATAGGATGCAGAGGCTCCGATCATCGTGATGACACTCCGATCGGTAGAATACTCCAAGCGTTCGATCGGAAGATGAGTTGCTCGGGTATCGGGACTGATTTTTGCCGCTACCTGTTCATGATCAAAGGCGGGCGTTCTTGCCCCGGTCAAGGAATCGACGAAGACGAATTCGCGTCCTCCTTGAGAAAGATCGTTTCGATACCAGAACGCCTCGGAGTCGTCCAACCAATGAGGCAGCACCTGCATCTTGTAAGCCCTCCCGTTGTTGTTGCTAGGTCTTGCCGACTGAGGCAAATCCTGACCTAGGGAGGGGGAGGCTGGAACTAGAAGGAAGATGCTCCAGAGGATGAGATAGGTAAAGGTTCGCATGGGATTGGGAGCTGGGGTAGGAAATACCAGAAACAAGAACTAAGTTTACCTCCGTCGCGTTGCGGCGGCGCATAGGAGCGGGGATGGCACGTCCCTGTTCTTCCTGAAGTCTGAAACCTGAAGTCTGGAACCTGTAGAGAGCTCAGGGTGTTGGAAAAACGAATCGGGAAAGGTACAATTCTGGCCAAAAATTTATTTCTCTGCTTCACTAAAAACGAATCCCATCCTATGACTGCGATCAAACGAGTTGCCATCCTCTTCGCTGGCGGACCTGCTCCTGCTGCCAATTCGGTTATCTCTTCGGCTGCTTTTACCTTTCTCAATGCTGGTATCGAAGTCATCGGTATCAAACATGGCTACTCGAATCTCATCGATTTCGACGAAAGCAAACCTCTCGTCGAAGGGAAGGATTTCTTCAAGATCACTCATCAGCGTTTGGAGTTTGCACGGACCGAACCAGGGATCATGATCGGAACCGCTCGATCGAACCCAGGAAAAAATGTTTCGAGCCCCGACCATCTCAAAGATCCCGAGCGATCGGCTCCTCTAGGACGGGTCTACCAAGCTCTTCGGTCTCTCGGAGTGGATGCCCTCTTCAGCATCGGTGGGGATGATACTCTTAAGACGGCGAACAAGCTGAAACTCTATCAAGAAACCCTCCCTGCGTCCGAGGTTCGAATGCCAGTCATTCACTTGCCAAAGACGATCGACAACGACTACTCCGGAATCGATTTCACTTTTGGATATTTCAGCGCCGCAGAAGTAATCGCAGAAGAGATTCGCAACCTCAATCGAGACGCTGCAGCCGGGCAAGCCTACTTCCTTTGCGAAGCGATGGGACGTTCGGCTGGATGGTTGGCCTATGGTGCAGCGCTCGCCGGGGAAGCTTGCATGGTCTTCAGCGTCGAAGACGTTTCCGGTCCCCTCAAGAAAACCGAAACGGTGAAACAAGCCGACGGAACCGAGAAGACTCGAACGGTGATGGATCTAGATGCCGTCGTCGGCAAGATGGTCGACACGATGGTCGCACGCGAGAAGCTCGGTCGCAACTACGGTGTGATCGTGATCGCGGAAGGGATCGCAGAGTATCTCCCTCAATCGTATCTAGACGGTGTGGCCCGAGATGATCACGGCCATATCGCCATTTCGAATATCG
Source organism: uncultured Pirellula sp. (assembly GCA_964394065.1). Classification (GTDB taxonomy): domain Bacteria; phylum Planctomycetota; class Planctomycetia; order Pirellulales; family Pirellulaceae; genus JBKCUI01. The sequence continues at coordinate 6,335 of CAYMXM010000255.1, forward strand.
ATGTCGGTAAGGCATTCGCACGGATGATCGGAGAAACTTACAAGGCCCGAACGGGAAAGACTCGCAAAGTCAACGGCATTCAAGTCGGCTACGAAAGCCGATGTTGCATCCCGACCGCGTTCGACGTCATGCTCGGATCGCAAATCGGCGTGGGGGCTTATCGAGCGCTGATCGAAGAGAAACTCAACGGCGTTATGGTCTCGGTTGGAGGGCAATTCAACGTCTCCTTCGTTCCGTTCGAGAAGCTCGTCGACCCCGTGACCCTTGTCACGAAGGTCCGCTTCATCGAGCCCGGCTCCGATTTCCACCGCATGGCCCGATACCTTGAGTTGCCCACGTAGCAGGCTTGAGGGGTGAGGCTTGAGACTTGAGGAAGAAGAGGGCTTCGCCCTTAGCTCAATACCGCTAAGTTAAACTTAGGAAAGCCACGTTCGGGTGGCACGCTCAGAGCGTAGCGATGGGCGTGGATTTGAATCGCGTAGCGATGGCAGCCCATAGCCATGGGCTGACGCTGGGCTGTCAAAAAGTTGGTGTTGTGAGGATTTAGGTTTGCGCAAGTTTCGTTCTCCGATTCGCTTCTTGTCCGACCGGGGCTCGTCCCCATCGGACACCGCTTTGGCGCCCTAGCACGCGCCGCGCTTTAAGAGATCTGCTCCCCTCGCCCCTTTTAGGGGAGAGGGGCTGGGGGTGAGGGGTAGGAAGTGCGAGAAACAATGGCCAAGTTGGCGGCTCCGATCCGTCTATTTGTACTCAGCGCAGCGGTACTCGAGATTCGAGCACGAGCACGAAAAAAAAGTAGGAAAGCAATGCAACGCTCCTGCACAAACTTGCTCAATGTCAATTCGCTCAGCAATTTTTTCTCTGCGCCCCTGCGACGCCCGCAACAGTGTGTTCATTGGAATGGGGAG
>CAYMXM010000256.1:0-7237 GCA_964394065.1 uncultured Pirellula sp.
GAGCCCCACGCCTAAGTTCGAGACGCCCCTACCCGGGGCTACCTTTCCTTGACCTACGGTCAACTTAAGGGCGAAGCCCCCTTCTTCCTCAAGTCTCAAGCCTCACCCCTCAAGCCTGCTACGACTACCGCAACAACGTCACGAGCAAACTATTCCACTGAAGCTCCCCTGTAGCAGCGGCGCGATCGAATGCTTCTTGCGCAAAAACTTTGGCTCGCTCTGGTTGTCCGTCCAGCTTCAGCAACGATGCGATCAGAAGAAGATTGCCCACCGCCAATTCCGACTCATCCAAGGCGATCTTCGATAAAGCATCCAGCGTCTGATCGAAAGGAATGTCGGTGGGTTTGAAGTAGACTTGGATCGACTTCGCACCGAGTTCTTTCGGATGGAGTTCGCACCCCGATGCGCAGGCTCGATTCAAGAGATGGAGAACCGTATCCACATCCGTTTCTTTGCCGGGGGTGAAGAGCTTGAGCACGGCATGTCGAAGATACAACGCCGCGGGGAGTTGCGAGTTGCTCACCATGGCTTCGCAGGAGGAGAGTGCCGACTCCAAGTTCCCTTCTTTAACGAATGTATCGACGGTACCAATCGCCGATTCCGCCCAAGGTTTAGCTCGTCGTACTCGAATCCCCTGGACAGGTTCGCTCGCTTGAAGATCCCCAATCGTCAATTCCAGCCAATGCCCCTCCGCAATCGACCAAGGACTACCGACGGAAAGGAGCCCCAAGAGCAAAAAACAGAAACCTCGTTTGCCCGTCGTCGATTTCTGCCTTTGGGAAATCGCCATGTCTCACCCCTATAAGATTCAATTCACATCGCTAGACAATTCAATGCTGGCTGCTGAAGAATCTCAATTATCCGACAGGATTTAGAAGATGCCAACTTTTTTGTTGGAAAAATGCTTCACAGCGTAGCGATGTAGGGGGGGCCTGACGCATAGGTGTTAAAGGGGGCGGACGCGAAGCGTCCCCCCCATCACAACCCGACGCGTTAGCGAGGGATAGCATCTCGAGTGAACGTAGACCTTGTGAACATCTCAGACGTCGGGCGGCACGTCCCTGAGGCACGAAGGGCGTGCTGTGAGACCTGGGATAGGTGTCTGGTCGCCAGCGCTGTGCCTCGCTTACGCCACGGGTTATGATTTTCGGGCCGAAGCGTCAGGCCATCTCAAACCTTGCTCTATTTATTATCGATCACGATATCATAGGTCGTAGCGGATTCTGGCACGGTGTGCTTGAGACCGGAGGTGAATTCACTCGAGTACTTTTCGGGGAGTTGGTTCTTCGGCGGAGGAGGAGCTTTCTCGTCAGGATTGTACTGCGCATTGATCTGCTCTTCGGTTACAAACCGTTCCGAGGCAACTGCAGGAGCGTTGGGCTGTGCGAACTGCATAACACGAATCACATAGGGAGCTGGCAGGGCGCCGTCGTTGGGCTCAAAAGTAGAGAGCTGATACTTGCCGCTTTCGTCCGTGGTACCCATCGCGGATTGGCCCGCTTGGTCCAGGGTGACGAAAATCACCTTAGCCCCCACAACAGGGTTTCCGTTTCTGGTCACGGTGCCAGTTACTGGATAGGTCTTCGGATTCGACGAGGCTGGGGTGCAGCCTGTGAAGGTTACGGCGCTGAGCAGAAGGCAAAATCCAATGAGTCGATTCATCTTACTTGATGCAGAAAGAGCATTCCTCTAGTTCACAAAAAAAGTGCGGAGGTCCAACATGGACCTCCGCGTAAGTGGTTACATAGATTCCCAAAGAAATCTAGACATACGTTCTTTATTCAAGGTTTGCAGTAGCTTCACCACCGGAAGCGGAACCAAGAGCTCCCCAGACACCGTAGGGGGACATGCCACCCGTGACAGGTGCAGCTCCTTGATTGCCGGTGTCAACTCCATTGCTGATGAAGCGTACTGCACCGTCGCAGATCGCTGCGTTAACCCCCCCGGTATGACCACTTGCAGGTGGCAAAACCATAATGTTTTGATCGCCCCATGAACCTGAGGTTGTGTCTGCACAAGCAGCGGAGTTAGGAGCGGAGATGGTGTTGAATCCGCAATAGGAGAAGATCCCGTCGGTCCAGTTAACTCCACGCTTTCCGTGTACCATCGACCCGGCGGCATAATACTGACCAGGGTGTGCTAGGCGGCAGGCCATGGGAGCGGATGCGAGCCCGTCGGTCATAACGTAGGCCATGTTGAGCTTCACCCCATTAAGAGGGGCTGCGAATCCGGTTTGCGAGCCGTTGCCTGTCGGTCCGTTGCAGGTGATTTCGCTAAACGCGAGGGTGTTACTGGTGCCGTCGTTGAGCATCCCGATGGTCTTCCAGAACTGTCGAGAAAAGACTCCCCGTTGATTTTGATTGACTGTGTTTAATGTGACCATTTGATCGCCAGCCGACATCACATAACTCATGTGCTTCGCTGTTGGGTTGATCCCGGGATCCGAAGGGCAGCGAAGTGTTGCAGGTGGAATATTCCAAACAGCCCAGCTCTGATCTCCACGAGGTCCCCCCGGAGCGATAGGTGTGGCTGCCGCTGAATCACCTCCATCGATACGATCGGCCATCGGACCTTGCTCGAAAAACGGGAGCAAGGCAACGAATCCTACAAGCCGACCACTGTTGTGCTTGCCGTTTCCAGTGTTGTCTCCGAGACCGGTTCCGGAAGTTCCAGTTGTTCCCGCAGCTCGCGCAGGAAATCTCTTAAATGCGGACTCGTAGTTGTGTGCGGCGAGTCCAAGCTGCTTCAAGTTATTGGAGCATTGCATGCGGCGAGCCGCTTCCCGAGCCGCCTGAACAGCTGGGAGGAGGAGCCCAACCAAAATTCCGATAATGGCGATAACTACCAATAGCTCCACCAGGGTGAAACCAAACCTCCTAGAGCGAACCTTCATACAAAAAACTCCAATAAGTAACGACGACGAAGAAGAGCAAGCTCAGGATTTAATGTGCGTTATTCTTGCTCAATACCCTTGTTAGGGTATACCGCGTCGATACCGATGTCAAGTCCCACGGTTTGGGAGGTTTGCGTTGTGGTTGAGTTAGGGTGGTGTCAACCACTGTAGACACCTGTTTTGCCACATTTGGGGTAGGGAAGAACTTTTCATGTGTTTTTAATGAGAAGGTAGGGATTGAGCCAGGGTGGCACGCCCCTGAGGAACGAAGGGCGTGGAGCAGGGCTCCTGGCTGAGAACCTAGCGGCGGCCACGCCCATCGCTATGCTCTGAGCGTGCCACCTGGCGATCTGGGCTGTCACCCGAGCCTAGCCAAACTCTAATCCAAAGTCGCGGTAGCTTCCCCACCTGAAGCGGAGCCGAGGGCACCCCAGACTCCGTAGGGGGACATGCCACCGGTGACAGGCGCTGCACCTTGATTACCCGTGGCAATTCCATTGCTGATAAAGCGTACTGCACCGTCGCAGATCGCCGCGTTTACACCCCCGGTGTGGCCACTTGCAGGTGGCATGACCATGATATTCTGGTCCCCCCATTGGCCCGAAGTGCTATCTGCACAAGCAGGGGAGTTAGGGGCGGAGATGGTGTTGAATCCACAATAGGAAAAGATACCGTCGGGCCAGTTGATCCCGCGCTTTCCGTGTACCATCGACCCAGCGGCATAGTACTGGCCCGGGTGTGCTAGACGGCAAGCCATGGGAGCGGAAGCGAGTCCGTCGGTCATTACATAGGCCATGTTGATCTTCACGCCGTTGAGGGGGGCAGCGAATCCGGTTTGTCCGCCGGTGCCGGTAGGTCCGTTGCAGGTGATTTCGCTAAATGCGAGGGTGTTGCTCGTACCGTCATTGATCATTCCGATGGTCTTCCAGAAGAAGCGAGAGAAGACTCCCCGTTGGTTTTGGTTCGAGCTATTCAGCGCTGTCATCTGATCGCCAGCCGACATCACGTAGCTAAAATGCCGGGCCGTTGGGTTGAGCCCAGGATCCGAAGGGCACTTCATGGTGGAGGGAATCGTGTTCCAAACCACCCAGCTTTGGTCTCCACGAGGCCCACCCGGTTGAATCGGAGGACTTAGAGAGAGATCTCCAGCATTGATACGATCGGCCATCGCCCCCTGCTCGAAAAAGGGGAGCAAGGCGATGAATCCGACGAGCCGCCCACTGTTGTGCAATCGGTTGCCGGTATTGGTCGTGCTATTTACCGAAGACTGACCCGTCGTTCCTGCAGCTCGCGCAGGAAATCTCTTAAACGCGGACTCGTAGTTGTGCGCGGCGAGTCCCAATTGCTTCAAGTTATTGGAGCACTGCATGCGGCGAGCCGCTTCGCGGGCCGCTTGAACGGCTGGGAGGAGGAGCCCAACCAAGATTCCGATGATAGCGATAACAACCAGTAGCTCTACCAGCGTAAAGCCAAACCTCCGAGAGCGAACATTCATGTGTAAAACTCCCCAAAACGACGACGAAAGAGAAGGAGCAAGACGGAAAGCAATGTGGAATAGTCTTGCCCTACGATTCCACCAAGGTACGCCTCCTGGAAGCCCATGTCAACTGCTTTGATAGATTATTTTTCTTTGCATGCATCTTAGAGGGGAGTTAAGTCACGTTAGTTGGTTTTCTGGTGCAGAGAATTCTAGTTTCTAACATTTGCTCATTTACTCGACCATTGTTTCGGATTTCCGTAAGCTAAGGACACGCAAACGCTGGGGCCTGTTAACTAAAGTTGCCGCGCAGTTGCCGTTCAGCACAGCCAATCAAACGCCTAGAGAGGGGCGGGGGGCCAGACGCACGTTGTTAAGAGGTAGGACGCGAAGCGTCCTACTATCACAACCCGTGGCGTAAGCGAGGGACAGCGTCGCGAGTGCACGTAGCCCTTGTCGGGAATATCCAAGGCGTCGGGTGGCACGTCCCTGAGGCACAAAGGGCGTGCTGTGAGATCTGGGATGGACGCGTGGTTGCTAGTGCTGTCCCTCGCTTACGCCACGGGTTGTGATTTTCGGGCCTCGGGATGAACCACGAATCGAACGAATCTTACGAATGAGGCTTGAGAGGTGAGCCTTGAAGAAGAGGGCTTTGCCTTAGTCTTGACCGTAGGTCAATGCTGGGTAGCCCCGGGTAGGCAACGCTGTAGTGCAGACTTGGGGGGCAATAACAATGGAAACCTTGTACTTGATTCTCCCCTCCCCGATCCGCTTGGGCATCTGCCGCCCCCTGCGGGCAGGAGATGCCCAAGCGGATCGCCCCTCCCCAAACCGGATGGTTGGTCTTACCGATACGCGGCGAGCTGCCTTTAGTCTTAAGTCTTTAGCCTTAAGCCTCTCTCCCTACCCCATTTCGGTTCGGCGGCGGCCGAGTTGTTCCTGGAGGCGTTGCACGATGCTGGTGTGCATTTGACTGACGCGGCTTTCGCTCAGGTCGAGCGTTGCACCGATTTCCTTCATCGTCAGTTCTTCGTAGTAGTAAAGAATGATGATCAAGCGTTCGTTTCGATTGAGACCTTTGGTAACCAATCGCATCAAGTCGCTTTTGCCGACGCGGCGGGTGGGGTCTTCGCTTCGCTTGTCTTCGAGGACGTCGATCTCCCGGACGTCTTTGTAGCTATCGGTCTCGTACCATTTCTTGTTCAAGGAGACCAATCCGACGGCGGAGGCGTCGCTTTTCATCTTCTCGAGCTCGTCGATTGAAATCCCCATGTAAGCGGAGAGTTCGTGGGTGGTCGGGGCGCGACCGTATTTGGTTTCTAATAGCTTGGTCGCTTCGTTGAGCTTGCTCGCCTTGCTCCGGACCAATCGAGGAACCCAGTCCATGGTGCGGAGTTCGTCGAGCATGGCTCCTCGAATCCGTGGGACGCAGTAGGTCTCGAACTTCACGCCACGCTCCATGTCGAACGCATCGATCGCATCCATCAGGCCGAAGATACCGGCGCTGATCAGGTCGTCGAGTTCGACTCCCTCGGGAAGCTTTGCACGTAGCCGTTCGCCGTTGAAGCGAACGAGTGGCATGTAGCGTTCGATGAGAATATTTCTCAAATCCACATTGCTCATGTCCGCTTTGAACTTATTCCAAACTTCGGCAATGTCGATACTCGATGCTACGGTAGTCGCCATCCCATCCTCCGTGATTGCTATGGCAAGTTGTTCGAAACGTTGGCTAGTCCGCTTCGAGGATACGTAAGACCTGTTCACTAACGGGCGATCGTTAGGAACGCTCCACTGCTTCCTGCAATGGACCGTTCAAGGTCGTCGCGTTGGCCGTCCGATCGCTGATGCTTCAGGGCGGATGCGGACTCTACCGAGTTGGTCGATAGAGTTCCACACCAGTTGCTAAAAGTTTTAGCAGGCTAACGTTTCTCTCCCTTGTCAGGATTACCTAGCCTTCCTGGGCCGCTTTTGCATCAGCGTTCGCTTCCCTTATCCGCTCGATTTTGGCTCGATAGCTGAACTCCAAGTTTTGGCGGACGATGATCTCGGACGCAGTGCCTGCGATCCAACCCACCCCTCCGAAGACCAAAAGCATGGAGATGCCACGAATCAAAATTCCATCGGGAGAATCTGCCATGAACCATCCATGCACAATGCAAGCCGCGAGCGCTAAGCACCCTAAACTTGCTCCGTATGCACGACCCATGCCAATCTCCTCTCCTCTTGGGTACCGAGCGGATTCTCCTGGTCGCCCAAAGGGAAAACCTAGAGACACGAGACCCGTGTTTTAGGTATCGGCACCGAATGGGTGGATTCTTCAGCCTGTTGCGAAAAAATTCAAGTTTATGTCGAATAGGTATCCCTACGGTTTAACTCTCTTTCCAAATCTCAATATGGCCAACACCAATCCTCATCCCCATACCCCCCAATTCCTGCAACTCGTCGAGCGGGTCCGCCCCGAAGTCGCCGAGTGCACCATCGCTGATTTGAAAGCAAAACTCGACAGCGAACGAGCGGCTGCCTTCTACTTGGTCGATGTCCGTGAAGAAAGCGAATTTGCCGCGGGGCATATTCCCGGTTCCATTCATCTCGGGAAAGGAGTCATCGAGCGCGACATCGAAGGAACCATTCCCAACCAAGACGCGGAGATCTACCTCTATTGCGGCGGCGGGTTCCGATCCGTCCTCGCCGCGGATAGCCTCAAAAAGATGGGCTACACCAATGTTACTAGCGTCGACGGTGGCTGGCGTGGTTGGGTCGCCGCTGGATATCCGACGACGAAGCAGGGCTGAGTGAGACTTCAGGCTTCAGACTTCAGGCTTCAGGAAGAAGGGGGCTTCGCCCAATTAGATATCCGCTCCCCTCGC
>CAYMXM010000257.1:0-7201 GCA_964394065.1 uncultured Pirellula sp.
TTTCGGGCCTCGCTTACGCGTCGGCCAAACTACCCAAACACTTTATATTCGCGCCAATGCGCCAGGCCAGGACGAGCCCCCATCCAGACGGAGGCCAACAAGAGAGCGCTGAACATGCTTATTAACCCAACCCACTCCAAATCGGGAAGTTATTTCGGAACAGTTCTTAAATGCTGCCATCGCTACGCGATTCCAAACCAAGATCATCGCTTTGCGATTTAACAATCGTACCGCTGCTTCCCACCGATACCGCCGCCGGAGGGCTCGCGCCCTTTCGCATCTATGCTACCATTGGAGTCTACGTAAACCTGCAGACCGCATCGCTGTCTGCGATTATGAATTTATGGTTTCCAATTTGTTACCTCTCTAGTCGATCGAAAGAGCCCTCATGAAATACGGTATGAACCTTCTCCTTTGGTCCGGTGAACTCCACGATGGAATGCTCCCAGTTTTGGAGCAGCTCAAGAAAATGGGATTCGACGGTGTTGAATTTCCACTGTTCAATCTGGACCTCGACTACGCAGCATGGGGGAAGCGGTTGGATGATCTCGGGTTGAAGCGAACCGCCGTGACGATCCGAGTCGAAGGGGACAATCCGATCAGCCCAGACGCCTCCGTTCGTCAAAAAGGAATCGACCTCAACAAAAAAACGCTCGATTGCTGCGCTGCCGCTGGAGCAGAGACCATCGTCGGGCCTTACCATTCGGCGATCGGGTTTTTCTCGGGAGCTGGCCCTACCCAAGATGAATGGAAGTGGGGTGTCGAAAGCATGCGAGCCACGGCGGAACATGCCGGCTCCGTGGGGGTGATGCTAGGGGTCGAACCCCTCAATCGTTTTGAAACGTATCTTCTAAACGCACAGGCCGACGCGGCTGAGTTTTGCCGACAGGTGAACCACCCCAACTGCCGTATGATGTACGACACCTTCCACGCGAACATCGAAGAGAAAAGCATTACCAAGGCAGTTACCGCAATCCAGGACATGCTATGCCACGTCCATATCAGTGAGAACGATCGGAGCACCCCAGGAACCGGCAACATCAAATGGGATGAGACCTTCGATGCGCTCCACTCGATAGGCTACGACGGCTGGATGGTCATCGAAGCCTTCGGCCAATCCCTCCCTGAAATCGCCGCCGCAACCAAGATCTGGCGGAAGATGTACGACACAGAGCTCAAACTCGCCGAGCAAGGTCTCCAGTTTATGAAGAGCGAAGTCGAGAAGCGGCGGTAAAGAAATTTGAGGGAAGGAAATTTGAGGGAAGGTAGTTGACAGGGGATGCTCCTCTTCTATGCTTTATTGCAACCGATGTGCAAATGCAACGTGTGGTGCAGATAGTAGGACGCGAAGCGTCCTCCATCACAACCCGTGGCGTTAGCGAGGGACAGCGTCGCGAGTGCACGTGGCCCCACGCCAGGAATATCTCGGTCGCCTGGGCACCTCCCTGAGGCACGAAGGGTGTGTCGCGATACCTTGCATGGGATACCTGGTTTCCAGTGCTATCCCTCGCTTACGCCACGGATTGGGATTTACGGGCCTCGCTTACGCGTCGACCAAGTATCCAAGACAATCTAAGTTCGCGCTGATGCGTCGGGCCACCTTTACTTCCCCTTCATTTCAACTACTTCCTTCACTCCATCAGGTCCTTCTAGGTGCTTGCATGACTCTATTTTCTTGGCGATCGATACGCGTTTACGTAGCCTGCTTGGTGGCTGCGAATATGGTTTCCAATTCCTCGGCTCTCCTTGCCCAAGGAGGTTCACCGGAAAGGTGGGTTCGAGTCGTCTGGCAAGACCGCTCCGACAAGTCCCTCCGCTGGGGGGAATTCGTGAAGGTCGGTCCGCAAATGACTTTTAAGAACGGCGGCAAAGTGAAGGACTTCCCTGTCCTTGATGCCGAGCACACCGAGCTCGTTCAAATGGAACGGGTGGAGAATGCCCTGTTGGTTGGTGTTCGCGACGACAATCAAGGTGGGACCAAGAGTGGTTGGGTCGGAGTCGATCTTCAAGTCATCGAAGAACCGCACGGAGACCATTCCGATTACACCTACGGCGAGCAGCCGATCGTCGTCTCCGAGAAACTGGACGACCAGCAAGGGAACCCTGCTCACCTCTATGTCTACGACCGTGAGTTCTACCTAGCAAACGATCGCCTCAACGGCTTCACCCGCATCTCCCCTAAAGAGTTGATCAAGACTGATGGGGAACCGAAGACGACTTTCTATCGGGGAGGTGGCGCTCACATCACGTTGGCGGCAACGGGTGGAAAAGTGGCCTATTCGACTTGGATCGGTCGTGGCCCCGAAGGTGGAGGGAACATCGAAGTCGTGAACCTTGGGAAACCAGGAGAAGATTCCATCGCTTACTCCCTGAACTCGGCTTCGGGCGGGCTTCATGGAGCGATCGCAAATAGCGGTAAGGTCTTCTTCGCCCCTTCCGACGGAGTGGAATGGGTAGAAGCAGACCTCACCGTTTCCAAAAAACCAGAGGAGGTGAAGATCAACCACATTCCTTTGGGGATCAACCCGGACAACGAACGCCCCTATCGAACGGGAGCTTTCGCACAGTGCAAGGACTGGATTATCTTCACCACGGGACGTGGGGATGATGCTGGGCTCGGGTTGGTTCGAGCCTCGGACGAAACACCAAAACTGGTCAAGCTTCCTATCCCTACGCAAGAAGGACTTTCGCTGGTTGTGCCCGAGATTGTCACGGCAGCTTCGGGGAAACGCTATGCCTTTGTCTTTCAGAATCGTCCGACAGGAGACCTTCAAGAAAAGCTCACTCTCGTCGATCTCGATCCGAACGGGGACAACGACTTCAGCGATGCCGTAGTGATAAAGAATATCGATGTCGGGTCGAGTAAGTTAGATGGACACTATGGACATCACAGCGTTGGATTCGATGACGATGCACGCTACGCGGTCTTCTCCGTCCCCGGCGATGGCGAATTGGTCCTCTTCTCCCTCGATACTCTCAAAGTGATCAGCAAACACAAGGTCGGAGGAGAACCGACCAAAGTCATCGCAATCGGCGGCGAAGAAAGTAAGCATTAGGGGGAGGCTAAGGCTAAAGACTTAAGGCTAAAGGTTGAAGGTGCTCACCGCTTCGCGGCGGTTCGGGTGGCACGCTCAGAGCGTAGCGATGGGCGTGGCTGTGCCTGACACATCGGCACGACTAGTAAGATGTTTGGGTAGTTTGGCCGACGCGTAAGCAAGGCCCGAAAATCACACCCCGTGGCGTAAGCGAGGGACAGCGTCGCGAGTGCACGTAGCCCTTGTGGAATATCTCAGGCGTCAGGTGGCACGTCCCTGAGGCACGAAGGGCGTGCGGTGAGACCTTGCAATTGATGTGTGGTTACCATCGCTGTCCCTCACTTACGCCACGGGTTGTGATGGGAGGACGCTTCGCGTCCCCCCTTAACTCCTGCGCGTCAGGCTTGCTAGCCCCACTCACCAAACGCATAACACAACCCTTGATGATACTGCAGCAAACAATATCGCATGAACTTCGCCTTGTGATGCGGAATCGCTACTGCCTAATGTTCCTTTTCGCTTTCTTTCTCGCACTTTTCGCGATCAGTGTAATCTCTTATATCAACGCCACCCGCTTAAGTCAGAGGGTGGATGAAGCCAATAGAACAGAGAGGGAGGGGTGGCTCGCGCAAGACACCACGAACGCGCACATGGCCACCCACCGAGGTTTAACGGTCTCAAAAGCGATCTCTCCTCTTTTAAGTTATGATCTCGGTAGCGTTTCGTATCACGGAACGGCGATTCGTGTCGAAGCGCATCGCCAGCATGCTTCAGTAGATCCGTTGCAGACGACCGGATCGATCAACCTCCTCAATGAACCTCTTTCTCCTGCGTTGATCGCTCAGTTATTTATTCCGTTGTTGATCATTCTCCTTGGGTACGCATCGGTATCGGGTGAGATCGAGCAGGGAACATGGGGAGTTTTGCTAACGAACGCCGTCTCTCCGAAATCCTTGCTCCTTGGAAAGTGCGTTACGATTTTTGCAATTGCAACGACCATCACCCTTCCCCTGTTCGCCCTGGCCCTGGTCGGTGCCCTGCAAGGACTCAACTCAAACGATCCTTGGAATTTCGTGTTGCGAGGAATCGGGGAAATTGCAATCGTCTGCTTGTATTTTGCTGGTTGGTCCTTCCTCGTGATCGGAGTTTCCTTGCGTCTCTCTTCCTCGATCGCTAGTCTTGCTCTGCTCCTGTCGATTTGGGGTGTGTTGTCTCTGGCGATGCCTAGAATCGCTGCCGATGTTTGTCGGATCTACACTCCGATTCCAACAGCCGAAGAAATCGGGGCGATGAAAGAAAGTGCTTTGTTTGCGATGAAAATGGAACAAAGACATGGACCGGGGGAGAAAGGTGAACACAATCGGTCTTCCAGCGAAACCTCATCGTCAGCAGGGAATCCGGAAGCGCTCCGAATGATCGAAATGGAGAATCAATCCAACGACGTTTTCGACTCGGTGGATGAAGTCGTTCGAAAAAGGGAATGGGAGCGATCGGAATGGTACAATCGATTTCAGTTTGTCTCTCCTTTTATGGCGGTACGCAGAGCCTCGATAGCCCTTGCTGCGACAGGGGATGCAGAGAACGAGAATTACCAGAAGCAGGTCGAGGCGTATCGTCGAGAAATGGTGGACACATTCAATCGAGCGGAGTTGAACCACGAGAAACCAGGAGAAGGGGCGGAGAGAAGTCGCTTCTGGGGAAGGCTCTCTCCGTTTGATTACCGGTTCCAATCGGTCGCTACCAGTGTTCGATTCCGTCTCAATTCGATTCTCTGCCTCCTCGCTTGGTTTGCTGGAACAGGAGCCTTTCTCTGGATGACAAATGTTGCCTCCAGTCGTGGCGCGAATGCTAGGATCGCCTAACGCCATGCTTTCTATCTGGGAACGATTGCGCAGAGTATTGAGGTGGGAGTGGACTCTCGCAATACGCCATCGGGGAATATGGATCTCCACCTTAGGAATGATGCTGCTAAGCCTCATCGCGTTCGAGTTGGGAAGAGAAAGCTTCCTAGTGCGTTCTAAGAAGGTTGTCGCAGCTCAGCGCGATAACCAGAACGCGATCTCGATTCTCAAGAAGTCATTGTCCGGCGAGGAGCTCAACGAATCAGAGAGCAATACCTCCCGAACGGATGAACAAATTCGCCAACTAGGATTGTCCCCGATGCTTATCAGCCACGCTGCCAAGGTATGGACGATCACCTCTACGCCCTCCCCACTTGCCATTTTCGCCTCGGGAGCCAGCAGTGCATGGCCTGATTCCTACCCTATGGTTGGCCTTTCCCGATCGGCAACACTTGAGAAGGATTCTCGCCTCCCACCGCGAGGGAGTTTGCCTGGGTCGTTCGACCTTACCTTCCTGCTCGTTGCGATCGCTCCCTTGTTCATCATTGCCGCCACCTATGATTTGCTCGCATCCGACAAGCTGAGTGGCACGTCGATGCTGGTTGCAGTTCAAGCTACGTCGATATCCTTGATCGCGTTTGGCCGAAGCATACTCCGAGGGGGGATCGTCATCATCCCGTTGCTGGTTCTCCCGACCGTTCTTCTTTTCACCTTATTCTTCGAATCGGCGAACGAGATTTTATGGATGCGAGGATCTCTATGGATCGGTTCCGCAACCTTGTATCTATTGGGATGGATGGTGCTCGGGGTGATCGTCAACGGGGCGAATCAGAATCCGTTGAGCAACGCTGGGTTTCTCCTGCTCGGATGGATCGTGGTCGTCTTTGCGATCCCGATGGTGTTCACCTTTGCGATCGAATCCACTCTCCCGCTGAAGCCTTATAGCGCGTTGATCCATCGGGAGAAGGAGCTCAACCAAGCAATCGAGAAAGAATCAGAACAGTATGCCACCGAGTTCCTTTCCCGTTTACCAAGTGAAGTCGATCGGGAACAAATCTCTGACGAAATGGCTCAGTACCTTGCGGTGCAGAGCCAGCAACTTCGTGCGATGGAGCAGGAGTACGAGCTCTATCAGAACAATTTGCTGCGCCGGGGGGAATGGCAAGACATCGCATGTTGGTTCTCACCGGTGATCGCCATGCAGACCGCATCGGAAAACTTGGCCGGGACTAGCGATCGAGACAACCTTCAGTTCGCAAGATTCGTAGGTAAAACCCATACGGAGACCTTCGAGCATTTCGTTCCGGCGATGGCAGCCAATGAGGATTGCTCCTTGGAGTTGATCGACTCCATTCCCTCCCTCGAAGATGACCGACTCTTGACCCGACTTGATCCTTTGCCGACGGGGAATGCGTTGGCTGCCTTGTTCACATGGTTAGTCGTTTTGACCATGATTGCCTCTTGGGCGTTAAGGTTCCATGCAAGCACCCCACCGAGATCCCCATGATCCGAGCTGAAAATTTGACCAAGCGTTTTGGTCCCCATACCGCATTGAACGATTTGAATCTCAAGGTTGCACCTGGCGAGATTTTTTGTCTGGTGGGGGGGAACGGGGCTGGGAAGACGACCACGATCCACCTTTTTCTTGGCTTTCTAAGTCCGACTTCCGGGAAGGCGTGGGTTGATGGGATCGAGGTCTCGAAGAATCCGACGCAAACGAGGCAACGGGTCTCGTATATTCCGGAGCAAGTTGCGTTGTATCCGCAATTAACTGCGATGGAAAACCTCGCCTATTTCGACTCCTTGACCGGGCAGCGATTGAAAACGGTTCAGGAGTTGGAAGGGATATTGGATCGCGTCCGGTTGAACCCACGGGATTTCCATCGGAAGGTCGGTTTGTTCTCCAAGGGAATGCGCCAGAAGGTGGCGATTGGAATCGCAATCGCAAAATCGGCGAAGGGGATCTTCATGGACGAGCCAACCTCCGGCTTGGACCCCCGAGCCTCGAACGAGTTCACTTTTTTGTTGGGGGAACTTCAAAGGGAGGAAGTCGCGATTTTGATGGTGACCCACGATCTTTGGCGAGCAAAGGATGCGAAGGCAACAATCGGAATCATGCACAGTGGAGAGCTAGTGAAGGTAGTCCATACCGAAGAGATGACTCATCAAGAGATCGAACAAATCGCGCTGAAGCACTTGTTTGAGCAGTGAGCAGTGAGCAGTGAGGGTTGAGAGTGAGGGTGAGGGAGGCCATCGCCCCTTGAGCTTCCGCTCCCCTCGCCCCTTTTAGGGGAGAGGGGCTGGGGGTGAGGGGCAACGCCGTTA
>CAYMXM010000258.1:0-7199 GCA_964394065.1 uncultured Pirellula sp.
CGGGTTGTGATTTTCGGGCCTCGCTTACGCGTCGGCCAAACAGCCCAAACACCTTGTATTCGCGCCGATGCGTCAGGCCACCCTACGACCACTTCACTTCCCTACTTTACCGGCAGGTCGAACCAAGTTTCCTTGGACCTTTTGCAGCGAGTCCCCCAACTCTGTTCGCCAGTGGGTCGCTTCCTTCTCAAGCTTTGCAACGACTTCTTGATGATCGTTGATAACATTCTTCGATTCACCGACATCGCTATCGAGATCGTAGAGTTCTGTCTCGGTGACCTTCCCGTTAGCGTAGGGGATTGCCGATCCGTCGTTCTTGGTGGCTTGGCCAGCGAGTGCGCGGTAGGTGTGGGGGAAGACCAGTTTCCAGCGATCGGATCGGAGCGCTTGGAGTTGTCCGTTGGCGAAGTAGATCGGGATCGTTCGCTCAGGGCCTCGTTCGGGGGATGGTTCGAAGAGAAGTGGCGAGATCACTTTGCCGTCGATCGGTAGTTCGGGTTGGGAGGCTCCGATGAGGGAAGCAACCGTTGGTAACACGTCGATCGTCGATGCCATGGCGTTGGTGGTCGTTCCTGCTGGGATGCGGCCGGGCCATCGCATGATCGTCGGCACCCGAATGCCACCTTCCCACGAAGTCCCCTTTCCTTCGCGAAGGGGACCTGCGGAACCTGCGTGGGTTCCGTGGTTGAGCCAAGGTCCGTTGTCGCTCGTGAAGATGACGAGGGTATTCTCGGACAGCTTGAGTTCGTCCAACGTTTTGAGAATTTGACCGACCGACCAATCGACTTCGGTAACGGCATCTGCGAAGGGACCACTTTCGTGCTTCCCTTCGAAATCGGAGGAGCTAAAGAGAGGGACGTGAACCATCGAGTGAGGGAGATAGACAAAGAACGGGTTCGCTGCATTCTCTCGGATGAACTTCACGGCCTGGAGGGTGTAATCTCGCGTGAGTTTCTTTTGATCCTCTGCGGTGACATCGTTGTCGATGACGGTTTCATTTTCGATGAGAGGAAGGTTTGGGTAGGGAGGCTGATTCGGATTGGCGGCTTGCCGTGCCCTGATGACAGGACTGTAGGGCCACATGTCGTTGGAATAGGGAAGCCCATAGTATCGATCGAATCCATGTTGTGTAGGAAGGAACTGTGGGTGGTGCCCGAGGTGCCATTTACCAAAGCAAGCGGTCGCATAGCCCTTCGTTTTGCAGACCTCGGCGATCGTCGTTTCCTTGTCGGAGATCCCGATCTCAGCGGTGGGATGCAACGCACCTCGAAACCCGATCCGCTCAGGAATGCAACCGGTCATCAAAGCGGAACGTGAGGCGGAGCATACGGCGGAGGGGACGATGAAGTTGGTGAACTTTCTCCCTTCTTCGGCCATTCGATTCAGATGAGGTGTCTCATACCCTTTCGCCCCGAAAGGTCCGATATCGGCGTATCCCATATCATCGATGAAGATCAAAACGACGTTGGGGGAGCGAGTTTCATTCTCGGCAAAGGTTACCGAAGGAGAGAAGAGACCGAATAACGCGATGAGAGGTAACAGGAATCGCATAGCTGGGTTCTCAAGGGCAAGGAAGGGGAGATTAAGGAACGAGCGATTGGTATTAGAGATTGTAACCGAGCCCACCGCAGGTGGGGAGAGGCTCTCAGCGCCAGCGGGGCACGTGAACAGCCCTGAGGTAGAGACCGGCTCACGGCGCTGACGGCGGCTTTGATTGGAAGCGTTGTTTAACGGAATGAATTCCGTTCTACATTGCCTCACCCCCTGCTATTGGCCCATTCTGTTAACTGCTCGCGAAAAATCTTGGAGTTGTGTCGAATGTCGGTAGGCAAGCGTTTGGGGTAGAACGCAACTTCATCGATTTCCGCCGAGATAGCATTTTCTTGCAATGTGTCGAGAACCTCCTGCTGCACCCGCTTTAGATCCTTGTTGCGAGACCACGGCTCAAGAATGACCAGCGGTTTCTGTTCGGGGCGTTCCCCTCTACCTACCAATGCAGAGCGGTAGATTGCGGGATGCGTATTGGCGATTGCCTCGATCGGTTCGGTGAACAAGGTTCCATTCGGAGTGACGACGCGATGCGATTTGCGGCCGCAGAACCAGAAGCGGTCTTGAGGATCGAGATAGCCGACGTCTCCCATCCGATGCCAAACCCGTTCCCCATCCTGCAATTTGTGCAGTTCGTTCTGCTCGATCTGGGTTACATAGCGACGTGAAATAACCGGACCGGTGACCACCAACTCTCCAACCTCTCCCGGTGCTACCTCCTCGACCTGGTCGATTCGGTGCATCGAGTTGTCATGAATTTTAATAATCCTCCATTCGATCGACCGGAACCGCGTTCCCACGCAGGTTCCCATCCCCATCGCCGTCTTCGCTGCTGTCTCTTCCAACACCTCCCGAGATTCGATCGATGCGATCGGCAACGCTTCGGTCGCACCGTATGGAGTGTACATCATCCCGTCGGGAGCGATGGCATCCCGCACCGATTGCAAGACGCGAGGAGGGACCGGAGCCCCCGCGGAGAGGACTCGCCTGAGGGAGCGCATCGAACGTCCGGAATCTCGGCAGTAGTTTCCCATCTTGGTCCAAAGAGCTGGAGATCCAAACGACTGTTCGATATTCCATTGCTCGATCGCGTCCAACAAACGAGGTGGATCGATATCGGCGGGACGGGTCGGGTCCATATCAGGAAGGATCGTCGTCGTCCCCATAACAGCATTGAACAGACCGAACAACGGAAAACAACTTAGATCCTTGCCCCCAGGTTGAATGCCGTAGCGCTCCGCGATCAACTCGATCTGCGACAGGAAAGTTTGGTGTGTATAGAGAACGCCTTTGGGAGGTCCTGTGCTCCCCGTTGTGAAAATGATCGCCGACTCCGCCGTGGAATCGATGATGGGATCGCGATAGTTTCCTACCGGTTCACGTTCGATTTGAGCGAGCGTTGGAGTTCGCGAACCGGGAAGCCACTTACCCGCGACGACATTGAGCTTGGCGGCTGGAAATCGCCCCCGAAGGATGCGTGTGATGGAATAGGCCAAAGGGATGGCAATGAATCCGTCGGGGCGCGTCGCCTCTAAGCATTTGATGAGATTCCTACGCCCCATCCCTGGATCGATGAGGACCATCGTCGCCCCCGTCTTGAGAAGTGCAAAGACGAGGGAGATGAAATCCTCACCGAACCGAACCAGAAGGGCAATTCGTTTCCCGGGGCCGATCCCAAGTCCTTGCAACCCAGCGGCGATCGACGCGGAGCGACGATCGAGATCTTGCATCGACAACGTCTGGTAAGTTCGCTTCGTCCCCTGCCGAGGACTTCCTGTCGGCGAAGCGATTGCGATCATGTCGGGATTGAGATGAGCCTGGCGGGCGAGTTGCTCGGCAACATTCATTCGTCGCCTCGCACTTGAGCTCGTAACCAATGAATGAGCTCTTCGCTGAAGACATCTCCTCGGTAGAGGAAATCCCAATCGGACTCGAGCCCTTTGCAACTCTCCTCGCGGAGCCACCGATGAAGATCATCCGATAAGGGAGGGTAACCGCTTTGCGATGGGTCGTTCGGCGGTACGATTTTGTTCTGAACCCCATCGATCATCGCCATCAGAGTCGCCGCATAAGCTAAGTACGTGTTCGCAACCGTCGGAATCGACCGAACCTCCAAGACGATCTCCCGAGGGGCAGCCGGGTTTCGCGACTCACGGCAAAAGGAGCGAGGATTCTCGGGGCGAAAATCGTTTTCAAAAGGATAGGGAATCTCCCGCAAGCTTGCTTGTGACAGGAGGTAGATGCCACTTAAAGTGGCCGCATGCTTGAGCAAGCCTCCTTGCGCGTACAAACCGATTTCGCTTAGCCCGTGGTAAGTTCCGTCGGAGAAGATCGGTTCATTGTTTCGAATCATGCTCCACTGGGTGGTAGACCAACACTTGGCGATCGCGATTTCGGAATGAAGAGGATCGTTCGCGCTGGCCGTCAGATAGCGAAGCATCATCGCATTGTCGCAAGTTTCCACAATCGAAGTCGACTTCATAGCGATTTGGGAAGCTCCGTTGGCACTCCGTTGGTGACGATCGATCGGAAGCCCTGCATCGATTCCTCGATTGGCGATCTCACAGCGGAGTTCGTATTGATCGTCATGCCCCGTGCGAGGCCCATCTCCGCCGCGTGGCACGGGCGTCTCGCCCGTAAAAGCCGCCCCTCGTTGACCACCAGGGTTCCAATATCTAAGCGTTATCTGAACTCGGGCATCGTCCGCGATCGACGTCGACTGAAGATAACGTAACGCTTGAGACAGAACGTATCGCGAATCGAGAGGGTCCTCCTGTCGCCGAACAACATCTTGCACCGAAGAAACCAAGACGAGAGTTGGATGTTCGGCGTGGGGGTCGAGGAAGTTCGCCTCGCTATCGGGAAGAAGGACCGCGAAGGGGTGGGTGAGAGCATTGGGAGCCAAGATGACCTCTTGACCGAATCCATTCTCGAATGCGGTCTCTTCGAGGCTCGCGATGGGGAAGGTGACATGGCGCCATTCACCCGACAAATCGGTGTAGCGCAAGTCAAACGAGCGAATGCCTTTCTCGCGGCAGTAGGCCAAAACGGCTTTTGGTTTCACGGAACTATCTTTCGGTCAAAGAGCAGTTAGGGTGGATCGTACCCGCCGGGAGTCAGTGGATGGCATCGGCAGATACGCCAGCACCCTTTGAGGCATCCTCGGACTACGCCATACTTTTGAATTGCCTCGATCATATATTGAGAGCAGGTCGGCATAAACCGGCAATTCGACCCTAACAAAGGACTTATCGCACGTTGATAGAATCGGACGAGTGATATCAGCACCCAAGACATGACAGTTTCTCGCAAATTCTATAGGGAGAGTGGCAAATGAAATTTATACCAAGAGCTATTCCCATCACAACCCGACGCGTAAGCGAGGGACTGCGTCGCTAGTCGCCCTTTTTCAGTCAAGGTCCGGGTGGCACGTCCCTGAGGCACGAAGGGCGTGCTGAGAGACATGGGATGCGAGCCTGGTTGCCAGCGCTGTCCCTCGCTAACGCGTCGGGTTGTGATGGTAGTCCTTCACCGGCAGCGCGCCTAAACTTTTTCAAGGTGTTGCGATGTGGAAGCAGACCCAAAGAAGGTAAGAGATCCACATGGCGAGGAGGAGAGAGCTCAACGCCAAAAACAAAGACTGTCTGCGCGCCATCCGTCAGCTTGCGTCGTTGGAGAATTCGAATCGAGGTTGAAACGCCGCGTTGAAATCGTACTGGTCGTCGAAATCCTCTCGACGATCCGTCTTGCTCTTTCGCATCTCGCGGATACGGATCAAATTGTAGACGATCTCACCAAAGTCACCCGTGGTGTAGACCCCCCAACTATTGAGGACTGTTTTCGCCATGAAGCCGTACTGGTCCAAGGCGTACTCCTTGATCGCGATACAGAGTTGCTGCCCGGTGAGGTGGTGATCCTGAGGGTTTTCACTCTCGTCGTCCTTCGTCGCAGGAAGCTTCATCACCTTCTGCGCATACGCGAGACCTTCTCGAACGAACTGATAGGCTTCCAGGTGGTAGCGTTGGTCTTTTCGCAGCAATTCGACGATTGCTAAAACTTGTTCATTCACAATGGACGGATCCGATATCTCTTTCGAAGTCAAATGAATTTAATGCTACCAAGGTTTTGCGATAAATACCAACCCGAATTCCGGACGGTTGTTTTATTCCGTATTCACCGCAGAGGACGCAGAGAATCGCAGAGTAAAGTGTCTCGGTAGTTTGGCCGACGCGTAAGCGAAGCCCGAAAATCACAACCCGCGGCGTAAGCGAGGGACAGCGCTGGTAACCAGACATCCATCCCTGGTCTCGTAGCACGCCCTTCGTGCCTCAGGGACGTGCCACCCGACGCCTGAGATATTCCCGACAAGAGCCACGTTCACTCGCGACGCTATCCCTCGCTAACGCGTCGGGTTGTGATGGTGGGACGCTTCGCGTCCGCCCCCTTACCGCCGATGCGTCAGGCTGCCCGAGCCCTCTCCCCTAAAAGGGGCGAGGGGAGCGGATAGCTTATGGGTTATGCTTTTCCTAAAGTCTAAAGCCCAAGGTCTAAAGTCTTTTTTCTGCGGAAAAATGCTTCACAACACCTCTTGGCCTCGTTTGAGAATCGACAGGCATTCGGAGGCGGGGATCAAGAGTCTTCGGTTGTCTTCGGTGTGGATCAGAAGCTGTTGGCTGAGGATTTCGACGTTGAGGACGCGACCACGACCGTGAGGGGTTACGATCTCACTTCCTGCGGGTGGTAGGCTCGCGAGGTTCTCTTCGTAGGTCTCGTTCTCATAGCGGAGACAGCATTTCAGTCTCCCGCAACGTCCGGAGATCTTGTTCGGATCGAGCGTCGCTTTCTGAAGCTTCGCCATCCGCATCGAGACCGGAGGCATGCTGGACAAATGGGTATTGCAGCAAACCGGTTTCCCACAGTCTCCGTAGTCTGCCAGGAGTTTCGACTCATCCCGAGCCCCGATCTGCCGCATTTCGATTCGGGTCTGGTATTCCCCAGAAAGCTTCTTGACCAGCTCTCGAAAGTCGACGCGATCGTCTGCTGTGTAGTAGACGATGACTTGTTCGCCACCGAAGATTCGCTCAACATCGACCAAGGTCATCGGCATTTTCATGCTCTGGATGAGTCGCTTGCAAAGCTCGAAGTCGGCTTGTTGATAAGTTTCGATGCGACGATGTTCACTGTCATCTGTAGCGCTGGAATCCCGCTGGATGGTTCCACTCGGCGGGTCTTTCATTTGCTCGATGACCCGTTCGGTAGCCTCGCATAGGACTTCGCCTCGCTCTAAACCACGGTTGGTCCGTCCGATCACGAACCGCCCCCGAGGATGCTCCGATTTCGATTGCATCACGTAGAGGGTTCTCATGCGACCGCATCGAACAACATAAGCTGGCATGGAGAATTTTCAGAAGAGAATTATCAAACAGGAGGCTACTCGCCGGACGTAGGTGGATTGTAGCGGAGCATTGGCGCTGATGGTACCCTCTCCAAAGGGGAGGGTACCATCTCTCGCCCTCCAACCCATAGGGGGCGGAGGAAGATAGGTGATCGAAGTTCTCGAAATAGTGGACCGAGCAGCGTGGGAGAAAGTACACTTTTAAGATTTCGGCTCCCTTCGCCCCCTTTGGGGGAGAAGGGCTGGGGATGAGGGG
>CAYMXM010000259.1:0-7144 GCA_964394065.1 uncultured Pirellula sp.
AGCGCTGTCCCTCGCTTACGCCACGGGTTGTGATTTTCGAGCCTCGCTTACGCGTTGGCCATACTATCCAAACACCTTTATATCCTCGCCGATGCGTCAGGCCCCCCAGCCCCTCTCCCCTTAAAAGGGGCGAGGGGAGCGGAGATCTAAACACACTCGTACTCAGCGCAGCGGTACTCATACTCGTACTCGAGATTCGAGCGAGCACGAGCACGAGCACGAAAGGGAGGGGGAAAGTGGAACTTTCGTTCGGGTTCTTTACATTCGTCGAAAGCTGTGCATACTTGCACCCCCTGGCCGTCTCGTTTCCGCGATCGTCGTTGCCAGCCTTGTCGGAATTGCTTGCCTAGCCCCTCCACCTAGCTCCTCGACCGTATGTCAAACGCTTGGACATCTCGACTCTCCGTCGCGGAGGTTTCTACCTTCCGCTGGAGCTTTGAAGAAGATGTGCTTCGGTATCGAGCGCATGGTTTCGAAGCGATGGGGATTTGGCGTTTGAAGCTTTCCGACTATGGCGAAGCCAAGGGGGTGGAGCTCCTTCATGAAAACGACATGCGGGTTTCCTCGTTGCATTGGGCGGGTGGGTTCACGGGGCACGATGGATTGTCTTTTCGCGATTCGATGCACGACGCGCTCGATGCGATCGAAACGGCTGCCCTCCTCAAAACCACCACGCTTGTCATCCTAGCAGGAAGCCGTTCTGGACACACACGAAACCATGCGAAGCGACTTTTGACCCAGGCGCTCAAAGAGCTGGCGGAGGCGGCGCAAGCAGTCGGAATCCAATTGGCCGTGGAGCCGATGCACAGTGGCTGCGCTCAAGACTTTACGTTTCTAACGACCATACCCGACACGCTCGATATCATCGCGAAGATCGCGGCCCCCAATCTGGGGATCGTTTTCGACTGTTACCATTTGGGGCAAGACGAAAATGTTTTAAGTTGGCTCCCCCAAATCGCCCCCCAGGTGCGACTCGTCCAACTGGGCGACGCGCGATGCGCCCCGAAGGGAGAGCAGAACCGCTGCATGATCGGTGAAGGACACCTCCCTCTATCCCAGATCATTCAAACCTTCGAAGCATGCAAGTACGAAGGTTTCTACGAAGTCGAACTCGTCGGCGAAGACGTCGAGCACTATGACTATGACAAACTTCTCACCGACTCAAGATCGCGACTCGAAGAGATCAATCGAATGGCGTAATCGTGGCCCGGGCGTCTCGCCCGGAGTTGCGAAGGCTCCCCTCACCAATGTGAGCCTGACGCAACAGCGTTAAGGGGGCGGACGCGAAGCGTCCCCATCACAACCCGTGGCGTTAGCGAGGGATAGCGTCGCGAGTGAACGTAGCCCTTGTCGAAAATATCTCAAACGCTGGGTGGCACACCCCTGAGGCACGAAGGGCGTGCTGTGAGACCTTGGATTGGATGCCGGGTTGCCAGCGCTGTCCCTCGCTTACGCCACGGGTTGTGATGAGCGCTCGCTGCGTTAATCTATCCTCGGGTTCTCCTCTGCGAACCTCCGCGTCCCCTGCGGCTAACCAAAATTGACTCGCCATCTCCATCTAAGATGGAAACAGCGGCCACTTCACACACCCTACGACTCTAATTCTGCAACCAACTTGGCAAAACACCTTGTGCGGGGAGTTCGACGGAGTGGACTTTGGTGATCGCTTGGATCGAGAGAAGCTGATCCAATGCGATTGTTGGGGGGGCAGTGTCGAGATTCAGGACGCCGATGGCATGCCCGCCCGGCTTTTGATCAGCCCGCCCAACTGACATCTGCCCGATGTTGACCAGATGCTCGCCAAACGCGGTTCCTACGCGCCCGATAATCCCAGGTACATCGGTGTGTTCAAAAAAGAGCATGTGCCCGTCGAGATAAGCCTCCAACCGATAGTCGTCGATCGAGATCAAGCGAGGCATCTTGTTCCCAAAGACGGTGACGCCCGCTTTCTGCGTTTGCCCCCCTCCACTCACCTCGGCCGTCACAGACGACGTGAACGCTCCTAACTCCCGGTTCTTGCTCTCCTTGAGCTCGATGCCTCGCTCCCGAAGAAGCATCTCCGCATTGATGATGTTGACCTCTTCGGGCATCGCCCGTTCGAGAAGCCCTGCGCAGAAGGCTGCTGTCAAAAGCTTGGTATCTTTCTCTGCAACCTCCCCACGATAATTCAAGTGGCAACTACCGATGCTCCCCTCCTGCAATTGAGACATCAACAGCCCGAGACGATAGGTAGCATCGAGATGGCTGCGCATCGACTCCAACGTCTTCGGGTCGAGGGACGCGACGTTGACCGCGTGTCGAATCTCACCGGTCTTAAAGAAGTTGATCAGGAGTTGAATCCCCTCGATCGCAACCTGCGTTTGCGCTTCCTCGGTGCTCGCTCCCAGGTGTGGTGTACAAACGACTCCCGGCTTCCCGAAAAGTGGACTCTCCGTGCAAGGTTCTTGCTCGAAAACGTCCAAGGCAACCCCTGCGATGATTCCTTGATTCAACCCCTCGACCAAGGCGGCTTCCTCATAGATTCCTCCACGAGCGCAGTTGACCAATCGAATCCCCTTCTTGAGCATGTGAAGATTCTTGCTATTGACCAAATGCTTCGTCTCTTCGGTCAACGGCGTGTGAACGGTGAGATAGTCGACCAGTGGAAGAATCTCTTGGACGACTTTGACTTTCTCAATGCCGAGCTTGACCGCCTGATCGTCTGGAAGAAACGGATCGAATGCGATCACACGCATCCCGAAGGCTTGCGCCCGCGCGGCGACCTCCCGACCGATGCGCCCCATGCCGATCACACCGAGGGTCTTGTCGGCTAGCTGAGTCCCCATAAAAGTCTTGCGATCCCATCGGTGTTCGACGAGGCTCTGGTAGGCAGGAGCGACCGATCGAGAAAGGGCGAGCATCAAGGCAAACGTATGTTCGGCTGTGCTCAGTGTGTTCCCTGCCGGTGTGTTCATCACGACGATCCCGAGCCGGGTCGCCGCGTTCTTGTCGATGTTGTCGGTCCCGACCCCCGCCCTTACGATCGCTCGCAATCGCTTGTTCCCCTCAAGGGATTCGGCGGTAATCTTGACTCCGCTTCGCACGATGGCACCATCGAACTCGTTGAGCGACTTGCGCAAATCCTCCCCCTTGAGGCCGGTTCGTACTTCGTACTCAAAGCCAGGTTCAGCGTTGAGCAAGTCGAAACCTTCTTGCGCGATCGGATCTAGAACGAGAATGCGGTAGGTCATAATGAGTTGTGAGTTGTGAGGTATGAGTTGTGAGTGGTGAGGTGTAAGTGGTAAGTGGTAAGTGGTGGTGGTAAGTGGTGGTGGTAAGTGGTGGTGGTAAGTGGTGGTGGACGCGAAGCGTCCCCCATCACAACCCGTGGCGTTAGCGAGGGACTGCGTCGCGAGTGTACATGGCCCCTCGTCGGTGACATCTCGGGCGCCAGGTGGCAGGCCCCTGAAGCACGAAGTGCGTGTTGCGATACCTTGCATGGGATGCCCGGTTTCCAGTGCTATCCATACTCTTCCCAAAGTCTGATCCCGCTCCCCTCGCCCCTCTTAGGGGAGAGGGGCTGGGGGTGAGGGGTAGAAGTGCTCGTTACAAAAGCCTCGTTGGAAACCTTGTACTTCACGCTCCCCTCCCCGATCCATCATGGGATGTGCAGCCCCTTCGGGCTGCACATCCCATGATGGATCGACCCTCCCCAGAGGGGAGGGTTATGCTCTGAGCCACGGTTTGGCATGCTACGCATGCTTCTCTGCGAAATCTTTCATATAACCTGCCAACGTTTCGGCGCCTGCCATGGGCATGGCGTTGTAAATGCTGGCTCGGATCCCGCCGACGCTTCGATGCCCTTTCAAGGAGTCGAGAGCGTGTCCCTTAGCACCGGCCAAGAACTCTTTCTCGATCTCTTCGTTCGGGAATCGGAAGGTGACGTTCATCAACGAGCGATCTTCCTTGCGAGCATGCCCCTGATAAAGCGCAGGGTACGCATCGACCGCATCGTAAACCAACTTGGCCTTCTTCTTGTTGTGCTCGTGAAGAGTTGCGAGATTGCCAAAGGTCGTTTCAACCCATTCGGCGACCAACCCGAGAACGTAAACGGCGAAGGTCGGTGGAGTGTTCCACATCGAGCCTTCTTTGGAGTGGTTGTTGTAATTCAAATAACCTGGCAACTGGTCGCTGGATCGACCGAGAAGATCTCGGCGAATGATGACGGCGGTGACTCCAGCGGGACCGGCGTTCTTCTGCGCACATGCGTAGAGGAGACCGTACTTCTTGATATCGAGAGGGCGATACATGAAGTCGGAAGACGAATCGCAGACCAGGGGTGCAGCGATGTCGAGATCCGATTGAAACTGGACCCCTTGGATCGTTTCGTTGCTGGTGATGTGAACGTAGGCCGCATCGTCTCGGAGTTTCAACGAAGCGATGTCGGGGATCCGATCGTAATTCGTGTCGGCAGAATCGTAGACGACCTCGGTAGCCCCTTCCTTCTTGGCTTCGGAAAGAGCGGATTTCCCCCATGTGCCGGTGAGAACATACTGAGCCGGTCCCGGTTGCCCTCGAAGCAAGTTCATCGGAATCATCGAAAACTGAAGGCGAGAGCCTCCCTGCACGAAGAGGACGTCGTATTCTTCAGGGATATTCAGGAGTCGAATCAGACGTTCTTTCGCCCCCTCCTGGATCGCGATGAATTGCTTGCTCCGGTGGGAGATCTCCATGATCGATGCCCCGCAACCTGGGAGGCAAAGCATTTCGTCCCGTATACGCTCGAGAACGGGGACCGGGAGTACTGCCGGGCCGGCGGAGAAGTTATAAAGTCTTTTTTCCATGATAAAGTTATCGAGCGTCTAACGACGTCGGATGTTCGGTAGAAGTCAGAAATACTCCCCGTCGCGCACGGCTACAACACCCTTGTAGGGGGGGAGGTTCGGAATTTTATGTCCATTGCAGCAATTGCGGAAGGACACTTCCTCTTGCTCCATGAATCAAACTTATGACCCATCGTAGTACGCGCGAGACGGTTCAGGATTTACAACGCCACGGGAGGCTGATCGAGCTGAAAATTCCCGTCTCCCCTCACCTGGAAATGGCCGAGATTCAGCGTCGGGTTTACGAGCGCGGGGGGCCGGCCATTCTCTACTCCAACGTCGTTGGCTGCCGATTTCCGATGGTGAGCAATTTGTTCGGTTCGATCGAGCAAGCTCGTTTTTTGTTTCGCCACACCTTGGAACGGGTCCGAAGAGCGATCGAGCTAAAAATCGATCCCAACCGGGCTTTTCGCCATCCTCTGCGGTACGCGACCGCCCCTTGGACCGCTTGGTCGATGCTTCCGAAGCAGGTCCGTACCGGGAAGGTTTTCGCCCAAAAGGGGACTCTTTCCGAGCTACCGCAACTCGTCTCCTGGCCGGAGGACGGAGGGGCGTTTATCACCCTCCCGCAAGTTCTGAGCACTCCTCCCGAGGGGGGGCTCCTCCAATCGAACTTGGGGATGTATCGAGTGCAACTCGCCGGAAATCGCTACGAACCGGAGCGAGAAGCGGGGCTCCATTACCAACTGCATCGAGGGATTGGAGTCCACCATCAAGCAGCCTTGGAGGCAGGAAAGCCCTTTCGTGTTGCTATCACCGTCGGGGGAGCACCTGCGATGACTCTCAGCGCGGTCATGCCACTTCCGGAGGGTCTTAGCGAGTTGACCTTCGCAGGGGCGTTGGCCGGACATCGGATCCCGATGGTCGTTTCGAAAAGCCGCGCCCCCATCTATGCCGATGCGGATTTCGTCATTTATGGAACGGTCGATCCGAATCAACTCAAACCGGAGGGACCTTTCGGCGATCATCTCGGATACTACTCTAAAATGCACGACTTCCCGGTATTGCAGGTGGAGGGAGTGTATCATCGTCCCGATGCGATCTGGCCTTTCACGGTCGTGGGGAGGCCCCCTCAGGAAGATACCACCTTCGGAGAGTTGATCCATGAGTTGACGGGGGATGTCATTCCAACGGTCCTCCCAGGCGTGAAAGGGGTCCATGCGATCGACGCAGCAGGAGTTCACCCACTCTTGTTGGCGATTGGGAGCGAACGCTATACCCCCTATCAGAAACCGAATCGCCCCCAAGAGCTCCTCACGCAAGCCAACGCGATTCTCGGGCAAGGGCAGTTGTCCTTGGCGAAATACCTATTCATTGTCGATCAGAATGATGCACCGAAGTTAGACGTCCACGATATAGAGGGATTTTTTCAGCATGTTTTGGAGCGGGTCGATTGGTCTCGCGATCTTCATTTTCAAACCAGGACGACGATCGACACCCTCGACTACAGCGGAGACGGGTTCAACCAAGGTTCGAAGGTGGTCGTTGCGGCGAGTGGAGAGAAGAAGCGTCGCTTGTTGACCGATCGATCCGAACTGGAAGGGATGCCGCATGGATTGAAGGAAGTGCGGCTTGCCATGCCTGGTGTGTTGGTTTGCCAGAGCGATCGAAACGATTCGCTTCGCGAGGTCGCAAATCGCTTCGAAGAGGTCTTTCCACCGTTCAATCGGGAGAGGCATGGCGATGGGGGATGGGGATCGGTTCCCTTGATCGTGTTGACCGACGATCCTGTTTTCGCAACGTCCTCTCTCAAGAATTGGCTATGGGTAACCTTTACACGAAGCAACCCAGCGGTGGACATCGACGGTTGTCATCCCTTTATCGACCATAAGCACTGGGGCTGTCATGGCCCTCTCATCCTCGATGCACGGATCAAATCTCATCATGCACCACCTCTCATCGAGGATCAAAAAACGACCGCCAAGGTGGACGCAATCGCGGCAGGAGGGGGAGAAATCGCGAAGTATTTGTGAGCTGGTCTCATCGCTTCGGGATTCCTTTTTTAACCGCCGAGGGCGCCGAGAGCGCAGAGGGAAATCCGAGAGGTCGTAGGGTGTGTGAAGTGGCCGCTGCTTCAGCAGGCTTGAGGGGTGAGGCTTGAGACTTGAGGAAGAAGGGAATTCCATTTAACCGCAGGGGACGCAGAGGTTCGCAGAGAAGAACTCGGGGATTCCTTGTATCCCGAAGGGATTACAGCCATTAGCCGGCGGTAAGCGTAGCGCCACCGCATACGCATGAACTTAAGCAATAGTCCAGTCCAGTAATTCGGGGTTTTGAAGCAA
>CAYMXM010000260.1:0-7130 GCA_964394065.1 uncultured Pirellula sp.
CCCCTCCCCGATCCGTTGGATCGACCCTCCCCAAAGGGGAGGGTTGTTTTCCACCTGCTGCGCGGTGGAAGAAAGTCAAATAGCGCAACTTTAAAGGGCGTAAGCGAGGGATCGCATCACGAGTAAACGTTGCCCTTGTAGGTAACATTTCGGGCCTCGCTTACGCGTCGGCCGAGTTGTACGCCGCGGAGCGGCGAACGTGTTTGGCGTACTACAAATGAAGAGTCGATGAAGATCGATCCAAAGTGGTTTTTGCCAGTAGCAAGCGAAGAATGACTTCCTTATAAAATCCCCTCATGAACAGTCCACTTAGCCACGATTTGATTCATCGCGTGGCGTCGTGGTCTTCAGTATTGTGCTGTAAGGTGATTTGGTTTCACTTTAAGTATTAACCAGCCCTAAAATATCCATTAATCTGACAAGGTTCTCATCCAAAAAGAGAACTGCCATCATCTCAGACTTGTCTTTTCCAATCTGATCTTATCGGAGGTTCTTAATGTTAATTCGTATGCGAAAGTCGGGCTTTACCTTGGTGGAGCTCTTGGTTGTTATTGCCATTATCGGGATCTTGGTCGGGCTTCTTCTCCCGGCTGTACAAGCTGCACGCGAAGCCGCACGACGCATGCAATGCTCCAATAATTTGAAACAGATGGGACTCGCGCTGCACAACTACGAGTCCTCTTACAAGAAATTTCCGTCGAGACGTGCTGGAACCACAGGGCAAAACGGAGCGACGGTGGTTGCTGGTAGCGCGAGCAATCGAGCTCGACGAAGTGGTTTTGTCTCCTTGTCCCCGTTTCTGGAACAAGGAAACCTTTTCGATCGAATCGAAGCGGGGGATGCGACCCAGCCTCCTGGCGGTCCTACTGTCTCGATCAGTTGGGCGGCTTGGGATACCTGCCCTCCCACCTATCGTTGTCCATCCGACTCCGGTCTTGCTACGTCGAGGGACATGAGCTACGCGATGTGCGTCGGCGATTCCATCACGACCCTCAATACGGGAGTCAAGCGGGGGGTGTTTAGTGCGATGCATTGGAATTCCATAGGTTCGATTACCGATGGCACGAGCAATACCATCGCCTTGAGCGAAGGGAAGTGCCAACGACCGGCTGCTGCGAATCTAGTCGACGGAAAGCCAGCGCCTATGGGGATCAAGGTAACGAATGCGTATGCGTCGGGAGTCGGCGGGCTCGGAACTCCCATCAATTGCCGAACCGCTCATCCGGGACCTTACTTTACCGTTGGAGCAACCATCCGCAGCTTCCGTGGAAACAACTGGGTCGACGGTAACCCCGCTTATAGCGTCTTCAACACGGTCCTGGGTCCCAATACCGTTTTGTGCGCAGGGAATGCAACATGGGGTGACCAAGTCGCGTTGGTCTTTGCACCCGCTAGCGACCACACCGGAGGGGTAGTGGCCGCGTTCTGCGATGGCTCTGTTCGCTTCGTAAGCAATGGAGTGGATGCCGGGAATGCGGGGCTTCCTGAAGTTACTGGCGGTGGGATGTCCCCCTACGGTGTCTGGGGCGCTCTCGGATCCATCTCTGGTGGTGAAGTCGCAACGAACCTTGAGTAAGGGGGGATTAATCTCTTAGACTACTCTCCGCTCGCCTCGGTAAGGGGCGGTGGGGGTGAGCCGGCGCATTGGTGTAAGGGGGGCGCGAAGCGTTCACCCATCACAACCCGTGGCGTTAGCGAGGGATAGCGTCGCGAGTGAACGTAGCCCTTGTCGGGAATATCTCAAGGCGCCGGGTGGCACGCCCCTTAGGCACGAAGGGCGTGCTGTGATACCTTGGGTAGATGCCTGGTTGCCAGTTCTGTCCCTCGCTTACGCCACGGGTTGTGATTTTCGGACCTCGCTTACGCGCTGGCCAAATGACCCAATAGTGCCGCATCTTCTTAAACTATACATGATCGAGCTTGTACTTTTCCTCAACAACAATTTCATTCTTCCCCAGTAGAACCATGCATCGACTCCTTCCATCCGTTTGCCTTCTCCTCTCGGCCATTGTTATCGCCGGCTGTTCTTCCTCTAACGAACCGAAACCTTATCCGGTCAGCGGAACCGTCACCCGAGGAGGCAATCCGGTCGTGGGAGCCAATGTGATCTTTATGCCGGTCGCTGCTGATGGAAAGCCAGCCGCTGCGATAACCGACTCCGAAGGGAAGTACGAGCTCATGACACTCAACCCCAAGGATGGAGCTCTGCCAGGACAATACCGAGTGAAGGTTACTCAGTACGAGGGCCCGAACACTCCCAAGGCGAGCAAGGCAGACAAAGGGCTATCCCAAGAAGAATTCGAGAAGCAATACGTCGAAGGTGGTTCCTCCAAAGAACCCCAAAACCTCCTTCCCGCTAAATACGCCAACGAAGCAACCTCGGGATTTACTCACACCGTAGAGAAAGCTGCTTCTACGTATGACATCCCGATTCCAGCGAAGTAAGGGCGTTTCCTCTAGTTCAATTCTTGCAAATAGCTCATAAACCGCTCGATGACCTTAGGTAGGTTATGATGCGTTTGGACATGCTTCCGCCCTTGCTGCGAAATTTCCTCCCACCGGTCTTTTGTTTCTTCAAGAGATCGAATCTCCCTCGCTGCAAGCTCCAGATCACCCTGCGCACAGAACCCAGCTTGGGATTTTTCTAGAAACGAGTCGAAATCCTCGAGGGACACGATCGGTGTGCCTGCGACGCATGCTTCCAGGAGGACATTGGGAAAACCCTCGTACTCCGCTGCTCCCGTCGACAAGAATGCAATCGATTGACTCATCGCTTTCGGCATCAAGTGCACTGGAATGTAATCGACGATTTCGACATTCTCCGTTTTCGTTTGCTCGACTTCCTTTCTGACAGAATCGTCTCCGCGATTAAGCACCAGGGTGAATCGGGTGTTGGGGCAGAGTTTTGCGACCTGAATTGCTAAGAGGGGACGTTTGTGAAATCGATCAGCCCTCCCTATCCAAAGGACCCCGCTTCTCTCACCGTGAGATGGAATGGGTTGCTTGGGATCGAGTTCGATTGGGTTGGGTATTACCAGCGAACGACGTTCAGGGAAGTTGGACTTTTTTGCAAGGTGTGCGATACGATCGAGCTTGCTATGCTGCGTTTCCGTTTGGCAAACGATTCCAGCGCTCCCATGCAGGCAACGCTGCGCGTCAAGCGATTTCACCCCATACCGATCCACGAAATCCTCTTCGAGATATAGGTTCTCTTCAAGATCCGCATTGGATTGGAGCCATAGCAAGACTCGAAAAGATAACTGGGAAGCCAATTCGACGAGTCGAGCTGAAGTGTCATTGACACCAAGAGCGATGACGAAATCGGGTTCGAATCGTTTGAGGATCGTGCGAAGTTCTGCAGATTCAGAAAAGGGTGGGTGCAACAGTTTGTTAAAAGCAAGCCAGGGGACTAGCCATGTCAAGGCTGGATCCAGCTTCTTTACTTTCGGGATTCGGCGAAAGGAATCTATTTCCAATGCACTAGAGATGCGGTGCCGAACGTCTCGAAACGGCTCAACCATCGCGTCGACTTGGACGCCATCCAGGAGAAGGGACTTCTGGTGTTTCGGGCTTCGAACTACAAACTGAGTCTGTGCGTTCTCGGCGTGGGTAGCAATTCCTTTTGCAAGTCGCCAAGCAAATGTTTCTAAACCACCGACCCTCTTTCCCCGATCAGGAAACAGAACAGGGGATGCGTTGAGAGCGACGATCGAAATTCGCATGCTCTAAAACTTCCCGAGAAAGGGGTAGGGGAGGCGGTGTTGCTTGATGCTTCGTTCGTGGCGCCACCTTCTCCACTGCACGATCCCCTTTGCGGCGTAATCTCGAAGCCAAGGGAGCTTGTCGAGCTTGCTCATGAGCCGCTGGCTGCGCGATCCTTCTTCGAAATCCGTGGGACTGGGGGCTGGTTCATGGGCTTCGCGCTCCGTCTGCGCTTTCTCCCAAGTGTTGGTGTAGAAGGACTGCTGTGGAGTCCTGGGAGCGACCTCCTTGTCTGCAGTCGCGACGGAAAAACTGAACCAGATTTGATCGCTCAGTTGTCCTAGGGAAATGAAGCGTTCCGAGGAGCCTAGGTAGTCATAAACATTCCATACTCCACGCGGCAAATCGACCGGAATCTCACATAACCAAACGCGGTTCACGGTGAAATTCGACGCGGCGTAAAAATCTGCAAAAAGGGTTGGTGAAACGGAGTAAAAACCATGCTCTACGCAATTGGACGAAGGGGTGAGATGAATGACTCGTCCACCGGGACGGACCATTCGAACACAATGCCGCAACCCGGCAGCGATGTCGAAGACATGTTCCAGCGTCCCGCTGTCTAAGACAACATCGAACCTCGCGTTGAGCGGATCGGGGGTGTCGGGAGCATTGAGGTCGAGAATCCAGTCGGGAGCTTCGTAATCGGAGTAGTCGACACGAACGATCGTATCGAACCCCAAGCTCTTGAGGAGCCAATCGTCGGAGACGTAACCCTTTTCCGACAGCATCTGCTCGCGATGAAGTTCAACAGGAAACGGTCGAAGCGAAACGCCATGGGCCTGAGCCATTGCCTCGACTTCTTCAGCAGTCACATAAACGTGCTGTCGCCCCAAAGTAACGATCGATCCTCGGAACGAAGAGCGTGAAGCTTCAGCGAGAAGCAAATTTACCGTAGCGCGCGCGAGCCCCATGCCTGTTCCTTACACCAGAAGTGTACACAGCCCCGTTCGGAATCGTCACACTCGTCAAGGGAAATTCTATTGACCGATCCCGAAAGTATAATGTACTTTGGTTGTAGCGCTGAATGAATTCATTCGTTTGCATGATTGTTTGTTTTTAAAAAGGTGAATCTGTGACCATTACACGCGTTGGGACCAACGAAAAGTACGCATCGAACTGGGCCGCTGCCTTCGGTGGTAAGAAGAAATCGAAAACGGTAGTGACCGAAGCTAAAGCGGAGAAGAAGGGAACAAAGGTGGTCAAGAAGAACGCGGGAGCCGCCCCGAAGAAGACGAGCACCACCAAGGCAAAGGTTGCAGCAAAAGCCAGCTCCAAAGTTGCTCCTAAGGCAGCTCCCAAGAGCACCAAAGCCAAAAAGAAGTAGCAAGCGAGGTTTTCGTTGGACTTCTTGTCTCTCTCCGGAAAACGGGTCGTTGTCTTCGGTGTCGCTAATCGAAAAAGTGTCGCCTACGCCATCGCGAAGACCCTCGAAGAAGTGGGGGCGAACGTCGAGTTCGTCGTCCGAAGCCCTCAGCGCAAGGAGGAGCTTTCGAAACTCCTCAACGGCAAGAAGATCTACTGTTGTGACGTCGAACGGCAGGAGGAGATCGACCAGCTCGCGGTCGAACTTGGAAAGGATTCCGAGCCGATTCAAGGAATCGTCCATTCGATCGCCTTCGCGGACTACAGCGAAGGGATGAAACCCTTTCACGAGACGACGCGGAAGCAATTCCTGCAGGCGATGGATATCTCCTGCTTCTCCCTCGTCGCGATCTCCAATGCCCTCAAGTCGTTGCTCGCTCAAGACGCCTCGGTCGTCACGATCAGCATCTCGACGACGAAGATGGCGAGCGAGAGCTACGGATTCATGGCGCCGGTCAAAGCGGCCCTCGATTCCTCACTGGCCTTTCTTTCTAAATCGTTCAGTCGATTCTCGAATGTCCGCTTCAATGCCGTAGGAGCGGGTTTGCTCAAGACCAGCGCATCGGCTGGAATCCCAGGCTATGTGGATGCGTACCTCTTTGCCGAGAAAGCCATCCCGCGAGGTGAAGGGCTAACCACGCAAGAGGTCGCCAACACCGCAGTCTTTCTCGTAAGCCCTCGCTCTTCGGGAATCCAGGCCCAAACCCTCATCGTCGACGCCGCGATGGCGACGAACTATTTCGACCAAGAAATCATCACCCGCGTCTCGAAGTAGGAGCGCCTGCGGCGGAGGCTATAGGCTTTAGGCTATAGGCTATAGGTCAGAGGGGAACGTAACCTGGCGCATCGGAGGTAAGGTGGGAACGCGAAGCGTCCCCCCATCACAACCCGTGGCGTAAGCGAGGGACAGCGTCGCGAGTGCACGCAGCCCTTGTCTGGAATATCTCTGGCGTCGGGTGGCACGCGCCGCGCTTTTATATCTCTGCTACCCTCGCCCCGCTTCGGGGAGAGGGGCCGGGGGTGGCCTGATGAAAAGATCCTAATTTGGGTAAGTCAGGCAAGAATTGGATTTGAAAACTACTACGAAACATTCGTATGTCGTTGAATCGCAAAGCGATGATCTTGGTTTGGAATCGCGTAGCGATGGCAGCCCATAGCCGTGGGCGTAAGCCCACGGACTCCGAACCAATGAGCTTCTCGAGCCGCGAATGCGGCGGCAGCACCTTCGAATTGGTTCGGTGCTGCCGCCGCATTCGCGGCTCAAAACCATGTGGACCGGGCAACCGCGGGCTGACGCCCGCGGCTATGGGCTGCCATCGCTACGCGATTGAAAACCGGACCTCTTACGGAGCATTCCTTTTGCACCGAGGTTGGATCGGTTTTAACGAGTTTAGCCCTCTTAGGTACGACAACGATCCATTGCGAGGCTCCCATGCGATGACTTTCCGAGCTATGCCTTCAAAAATCCCGGGGTTTGGGGCAGAGCCCCAAGGTGACAAAGGTTGGGAGCCAGAATGGGGCTCGTCGACTTGAAAATGCTACCAGAGGCTTCGGGTAGTTAAATTCTCCGGAAAATTTCTTTTCAGCAGGCCAGGCCGGGGGTGAGGGGTAGAAGTGAGAGAAACAATGGCCGAGTTTCTCCCCATTCCAATGAACACACAGTTGCGGGCGTCGCAGGGACGCAAAGAAAAAACTGTGCTGAGCGAATTGACATTGAGCAAGTTTGTGCGGGAGCCTCGCATTGCCTTCCCCTTTTTTCGTGCTCGTGCTCGTGCTCGTGCTCGAATCTCGAGTACGAGTACCGCCGCGCTGAGTATGTTCCTGAAAGAGTATAGTCAGTTTTGAGTTTTTCTTGGGCGTTTTCGTTCTGTAGGTGCATGGCTCGATCGGCCATCGCATTCGCATGGTTTTTCAAAGGGCGAATACGCGGGTAGGAGCCGCCAACTTGGCCAATGTTACTCGCACTTCTACCCCTCACCCCCAGCCCCTCTCCCCTAAAAGGGGCG
>CAYMXM010000261.1:0-7130 GCA_964394065.1 uncultured Pirellula sp.
GCGTTTACCGCCGGCTAATGGCTGTAATCCCTTCGGGATACCAGAGGGATGCAAACGATCCTCGAGAGTTCTCCTCTGCGCACCTCCGCGCCCCTGCGGTTAACAAGCAGCGTGGGGAGCAGATCTCATGGGGTATGCTCCTCCTAAAGTCCAAGGACTAAAGTCTATTTGGGGCGAAGCCCTCTTCTTCCTCAAGCCTCACCCCTCAAGCCTGCTTCACCGATAGACATGAACCGGGCGGGGTCGGTCTGACGAAGGACAGATGCTGGAATCCATCAACTCGGCTAACGCTTGGCACGATTTCTCGAACGCAGCACCTGGATCACTTAAGAGTTCTGAATCCAGGGGATCCAAACAGGATTGCGGGGTATCGGGGGAGATCGCATAGCATGCAACCCCCGCGTCGAACGCTTCTTGGAGCAATTGCAGCAACTCAATCGGTTCCGTCGCAACGACAGGGAGCTGGTCCACAGCACCGATCGCATCTCGAAAATCCTCCGCCGCGTGCCGCGAAAAGAAAATGGCGACGTGATCATCCGATCGCATGAACTCCAAACCAACACCACCCAGCTTGTAAGTCTCTACCACAAAGAAGGTCATTAGATTGTTCTCCCGAGAGGAAAAGAGAAGCTTGCCTCGTTAGCAAGTCAGATTGGGCACAATCGGATTAAAGTGCACAATCCGTGCCAAGACTGAATCGCTCGCCGCGTAGCGGCCGCCACCCTCCCGGATCTCTCGCCAAGGGGACCTGGCGCATCGGCGCGAATATAAGGTGTTTGGGCCGTTTGGCCGACGCGTAAGCGAGGCCCGAAAATCACAACCCGTGGCGTAAGGGCTCCCCAAAGGGGAGGGGTGCGTCTGTTTTTTCCTGCGGAAAAAAGCTTTACAGCGTTTCTTCCCGGAGGTGAAGTGTTTTATGCGAACACACGACGGTTGAAAATCAGCCACTCCAATGCCAGAAGAGCGAGCGCTCCTCCGAGAAGCCAGCGCCAAATCTCATTCCGTCGCTGAATGATGGTCGCCGACGCCGCAATGCGATCGGTTCCCAACTGAATTGCTTCCGGAACCTTTAAATTGCTTTCTCGATCACTAAAAAGATTGACGCAAAAAGAATCGACCAACGCGTCTCCTTCCACCGTATAGATCCGATACACTCCGGGCGCCTCCGTGTTGGTGAAGGTAGCGTGACTCCCCTCTCCTTTCTCCACTCGCTTCTCCAATCCATCTGGACCGATGACCCGAAAGGTCTTTTCTCCGGTCGCTAGTGTGAGTCCCACCGGTGCCCCTGGGACCACCGACGGGGCCGAGGCTCCGACGATCCCCCCACCCAAATGCTCGACGGCGGCATATACGAAAACCGGAAAGCTTCTCGCTATCCCCCAGTCGGTATTGATAGCATTCCCGCTATCGCCACTTCGAACGAGGGGGAACCCAAGGA
Organism: uncultured Pirellula sp.; assembly: GCA_964394065.1. Taxonomy (GTDB): domain Bacteria; phylum Planctomycetota; class Planctomycetia; order Pirellulales; family Pirellulaceae; genus JBKCUI01. Next base: position 1,439 of record CAYMXM010000261.1, read on the forward strand.
CGGCGTCTAAGAAAGGACCTCGTGGTGCGATCGCAAAAACGGGGCCGTGATTGGTGGTCATCAATACGCGACCCCCGAGAGGAGGAATGACCGTTTGCCCATCGACGATGTTGACCGAAGCCATCTCAAGATACTCGGTGATCGGGTTCGATCTCTCGACATCGATCACGAAGAGTGGGCCAATGTTCGGTCCAACCTGCCACCTCGCTCCCTCGATACCGACCACAGGACTTTCTCCTTCCTTAACCAACTCTCCCTCCCCCGCATCTGGAGTCCTTCCCGCTGATGCAATGGAATCGGGGGGAGGAGTGCCGATGAACAAGGTGCTCGCGTTGGGCATCACGGCAGGAGCGCATTGGTCGTAGATGATCAAGTCGAAACTACCGCTCGCTACGCCCTTGGTATAGGCTTCGCTCGTCAAGTAACTGGGAGGTTCTACTTGAACTTGCGAGATCTTCTTGCACCGTTCGGTATGCAACGCCGCATCCAATGCAGAGTTGCCTGGTGTGATGAAGAGAACAGAAATTAGCTTCGAGGGGCGGACCGAAGCATAGGCGACGTTGTCGATCGGAAATGGATCCTCGTGTTCCAACTCTAGTTTGAGTTCTCCGGTCTCCAGTTGCTGCAAATCAAAAAGGAGCCCCGTTTCCTTCCCCGCTTCGACGGTAACTTGGCTAGCATCGACCAGATCTCCATCGACGAACAAAGTAGCCGTACAAGTGACCTTCGCGTCTCCAAAATTTGCGACCCGCGCAAAGGCTTCCAAGTTGTCGGGTTTCTCTTCGCTCCGCTGGACAGCGAAGCTGGCAATAGCAAGGTTTCCTGTAGCTGCATCCCCGACCGGTATGTACTCGATCGTCAACGAACCGAGATCGGTATCGGGTGGCGTCGTAAATCCTCCGTCGCTCATGAGGTAAACGGCGGTCGGAGTTGGTTTGGAGGCTTCGTCACTCTCCCCTCCTTCGGTCGTACCTCCGGCGATCGTCGCTAACCCGGCAACGGTTCGAAGCGCCTCTAACACATCGGTCGTGCGATAGGTGATCTCGATTCCATCGACGGCGGCGAGAAGTTTTTTCTTATCGCTGGTAAACCCATGCCGAACCTCCGATCGATCGGAGAAGGCAACGATCATACCGACATCGTTTCCCGCCATTTCCGAGATCAAGGCTTTGACATTCTCCTTGGCCTTGAGAAGACGCGGTTCTCCCAGGTCGGTCGCCCCCATGCTCGCGGAATGGTCGATCATGTAGATTCGGCGTTCGCCTACCGTTCGGGTTCCTTGCCAACCCGGTCGCAAACAGGCGATGATGACCAACGCGAGAACGATCAATTGCAACCAGAGGAGGAGGTTGTTTCGCAAGCGTTGCCAGATGCTATTTACATGGATGTCTTCAAGAGCTTTCTTCCACAGGAGCGTGCTCGGAACCTCGACCGGCTTCCGGCGAAGTTTGAGGAAATAAAGACTGAGAATGGCGATCGGAATCGCCGCGAGGAGGAGCCACTGCCCCAGTGAAAGGGTGTTCAAGAAATTCATCGGACGAGCCCCCGCGTTCGCATGCTTTCGTTGACGAGATGATCCGCCCCTTCGTCACTTCTGGTAGGAACGTACGCGATCGACATTCGGTTGCAGAAGTTTTTCGCGTTCTCAAGAAAGGTGGAGAGGGTTTGATGGTAGCGCTCCATCACGGGCATCGAGACCGATATCTCGCGGACCTCTCCATCTTCGCAATCGACCAGTTTCAAGTCCCCTTGAAAACTCGGGGAGAGCTCCTCCGGGCTGAGCATATGGACCAGGACAACATCCATTTGCCGGGCGACCAGCATTCGCATCGCCGACTCGTATCCACCCTTTCCCATCAGATCGGAGATGAGGACGACGATCCCTTTTCCACTGTTTCTCAAACAGAATCGTCGTACCGCTTCGCTCATCTCGGGAGCTTCGGAAGAGACCTCCACGCTATCCAACATCCCGACCAATCGTTGGGCGCTCGACTTTCCTCGCAAGACGAGTGGGGCGCCTGCGGAGGAGAAGGTCGAAACCGAAACGCGGTCCCCCCGACACAACCCGATATAGCTCAGGCAGGCTGCGATCTGCTTCGCAGCAAAGAATTTCGAGGGGGCTCCGAAGGACATCGAAAGGGAATCATCGACGATCGCATAGAAGTGGAGATCTTCCTCTTCGAGAAAGAGTTTTAAATAGAGCCGATCGAGTCGGGCATAGAGATTCCAATCGATAAATCGAAGATCATCGCCAGGGACATAGTTTCGGAAGTCCGCGAACTCGACACTCTGCCCTTTACGCTTGCTCCGCCGTTCCCCTTTCATTCTCCCTCGAAAGATCTTTCGGCTCACCAACTCCATCCGCTCCAAACGCCCCATCATTTCACTCGAGAGGACGGAGTTGGTCTGCGAGGCGGATTCCATGGGAAGTGCGAAGAGAGAGTACTAGATTTGGATCAGGGAGATGCCATTGTAGCAGAAGGGGGGGAGCAGGCTTAAGACTTAAGGCTCGAGAAAGAACCACGGAATACACGTAGCACACGGAAAGTGAGGCTTAAGGGGTAAGGCTTAAGACTTAAGGAAGAGCGTTGAAAATCTTTTCCTTTCCATCAGCGTCTTTTTAGCACTTCATCCAAATCGAAATCTTGCTGTATTGTCCCTGAAGCGGGGAAGTCGAACGGTTTGATGTACGCTTTCCCTCCTGCGAGCATGTTTCCGTAGGGAGCATACTCGGAAACACCCTCACCACTGACCCCCTGGATGGTCACGATCTGCGGTCCCCCTTTCGCGGGACTACCATTGGTTTTGGTATCAAATTTTCCATCCGTGATGATCGCAGTTCCTGGAGCCCCAGAACCTCCTTTCGATGAATCGGGTTCGAACATGATCGTTCCATACTTCACCGGTTTCCCTTCATAGGTCACATTGCCCGAAATATGAAGGATGTCCTTATCCGAAGGCCCACACCCCACCGTTAACAACGCGACGCTCAGCAACATACCGAGTAGCAGTTTGAATGTGCCGTTCAGGAACCTTTCCATCTTTACCACCTTCTTCTTAAGGGAATCTATTGATCCAAGCCTTGAACTTCACCTGACGCTCGGCTCGCAGCGGCGCGGTAAGCGGTCATTTCGATCCCCTCGGATACAAATCGAACCGAGCCATCCATGAGCCCCATCATGCAGCCTCCCGAATGTTCTGAGCCGTACCCACCATTGTTAAAAGTCATAGTGAAGGTTCCTTTTTTCGCGACGTTGATCGGCCAAGTGTGATTTTTTTCGGAAAGGAGCGCTACTCCATTGGACCAATACAAGCCACGAGTCCACGCCCGATAGAATCCATACTTTTGATAGGAAATCTCGCCGAATGCGATGGTATTGGAGGTGCCATCGGTGATGCTTCCGAAATTCAACTCACTTCGCAGATGGAAAACTCCGTCCGTTGCGTATTCTCCGAACCCCGCACTTTCTCTTGAGGTGTCCCGACCGTAAGGCTGTCCCGTCAGCGCGTTGGTTCCGATCGGTCCCGGGTTGCCGTAGTAGTGAGTGGTATAGCAATCCGCCTCGTGATTGGTAACCGCCAACGAGAACTCACGTGGGCCGCTCGGACAAAGATAGGTTGAGATCTTGGTCTTGGACAAAGGGAGGTTAACGAGGTAGTTCCCGTCGTACCGAACCTGATTGAAGAGATTGTTTTGTTCAATATAGGGGAGCAACCGAACAAAGATCCCCGTCGTTCCACCACCATCCACCGCCGTCATCGGAAAGCGATTGTAGGTGTCATGGTAGTTGTGAAGTGAGAGCCCCAACTGTTTCAAATTGTTCGAGCACTGCATGCGCCGTGCTGCCTCGCGCGCGGCTTGAACCGCCGGAAGTAACAGACCCACTAAGATCCCAATAATCGCAATCACTACCAGCAACTCGACAAGAGTAAAGCCGTTGCGTCGAGAGGACATAATCATAATAAGACTCCTGCCAACAATAGGGAGAGAAAGATGTTGTGCGGGACGGCTCGGCATACGCTATCTTGCGAAGTCGGTGCCGCCTTAATTCAATGATCAAAGGTGGATTGTACCACCTTGGAGTGGTTGTAACAATCTGGGTTCATTTCGATTAGCCCCTACTTGGCAGTTTGGGTAAAAGCAGCCTAATTTGAGTGGCACGCCCCTGAGGAACGAAGGGCGTGATGTTTTGGGCTATCCCCAATGTTCCGAGAAGTCCTCCACGCCCATCGCTTCGCTCTGAGCGTGCCACCCTTGCACTGGTCCTTTTCCACCGATGCGTCAGACCAGGTTTCCCCTCTTCCTCATCCCTCGCACCTTACAACACTGATAGTCCCTCGTTGCGGCGTTGGATCCAGTTCTTGACTTCGGGCATCTTTCCGTAGGCGTAGGCCATCAACGCAATTGGGTGGACGGTCGGCTTGTCGACTCCTTGTTCCATCTGCAATTTGCACGTTGCACACTCGGTGCTTCCCAGCTGCGCCGACGTCTGCTGCATCGCGCTGATCAAGGGCCAGCCGACGCGCAACGAGGTTCGATACGTTTGATGACGCATGCCGTAGGTTCCCGCCATCCCGCTACACCCCGCATTCGCATTCTGGACCGTCACCCCAGGGATGAGATCGAGGAGTCGTAAACCGGTGTGCTCCTTATCGATCGCCTTCAAGTGACAAGGTGTATGGTAAAGAATCGAGGTCGTAAGAGGTTTGAAGTTCAACTCCAGACTGTTCTGCTCATGCAGGTGCCACAGATACTGCCCGGCTTCCCAAGCATGTTGCGCGACGAGCCTTGAGTCGTCGGTATCCAGAATGCTGACGTATTCGTTCTTTAAACAAAGGATCGCTGTTGGCTCGGTCCCGACGATTTCGTACCCTTGTCGGACGGCTTCGGCAAGCTGCCGGATTTGTGGGATGATCAGCTTCCGGACCTTCTCGATATCCCCCATCGCAATGCGCGTCATCCAGGTGACCGTTTGCCAAGGTGGGACATAGACCTCGACGTTTTGATGCTGCATCACTGCGACCAACGACATCGCGAGGGTCGGGTTGTTCCAGTTGGCATAGTGGTCGACGAGGTAGAGAACTTTGCGCCCTCCCCCTCGGTTGGGACGCGTAAGCCGGTTCTTCGCCGCCCAACGCATGAACGATTGCTTGGCGAACTCTGGGAGTCGCCTTCCCTGCGCAATCCCGGTCGATTTCTCTAGCAACCAACGGGCGATGCCATTCTCGATTGCCCAATTCGATAGAGCTGGGATCTGGGAAGCGATCGCGCTGAGGATATCGAGTCGGGATAGGAGTCGATCGCTGAACCGGAGTCCGTTCGTCGCCGTGTACTGCGCTTTGAGTTCCAGCACGAGCTTGGGGATGTCGACCGAGGCAGGGCACTCGATTCGGCATTGATGACAGTGGAAGCAAAGGTCGGCGATCGAACGAAGCTCGTCACTCTCCAACATCGACGTCTGCACCCGCCCACTGAGCAACCCTCGCATCAAGTTCGCTTTGGAACGAGGGGAAGCCTCCTCGCCACGAGTCGCTCGAAACATCGGGCACATCCGTTCACTGGGTGCCGTCGATCGGCATCGACCACAACCGTTGCAGGAGTCGGCGACCGACACGAGAGAATCGTTTTCGTTCCAAGCCAGGATCGGCAAAACGCTCGACCGCCGAACTACCGGGGCAGGGGAGGGGGGGG
>CAYMXM010000262.1:0-7115 GCA_964394065.1 uncultured Pirellula sp.
GGCGTCGGGTGGCACGTCCCTGAGGCACGAAGGGCGTGCTGTGAGATCTGGGATGGATGCCTGGTTGCCAGCGCTATCCCTCGCTTACGCCACGGGTTGTGATTTTTGGGCCTCGCTTACGCGTCGGCCAAACTACCCAAGTACTTTATATTCGCGCCGATGCGTCAGGCCAGTCATAGAGAGGGATGTAGCAATGGAAACTTCGGAATCAAAACGGATCGAGCACTTGGAATTCCTCGTCGCTCATCTTCAAAAACTCTACGACGACCTCAATAAAGTTGTCTACGATCAGCAGCGGACGATCGAGGTTTTACGGAATAGGACTTCGCAGTTAGATCAAAGTTACCAAACCCTCTTGGAAGCCGATCGCGTTCCGAGATCGTTAGGGGATGATCGACCGCCGCATTATTGATGGGTGGGACAGGGAAGGGGGTAGAAGTGAGATCTAACTAAGCCATTGTTTCCTAAGCCGCTTCCCCCTCATCCCCAGCCCTTCTCCCCCAAAGGGGGCGAAGGGAGCCGAAATCTTAAGTGCGCGCTCCGCCTCTTCTTCCTGTAGCCTAAAGTCTAAGGTCTTACCCAGCCCCTAGATAAACCAGAAGAACACGACGGCGACGAGGGTTGGTAGGAGTGCTCCGGAAGCAAGGCCTAGTGGGCTGATTCGTTTGCCACCAAATACTTTTGCCGGCTGTAGAATTCCCACTCCTGCCGGGTTGGGAGCGTTTGCGATCACGGTCAATCCACCACCGCAAACCGCCCCAGCCACCAAAGCATACTGCAGCTCCGGCGTGATCCCCTCGACGAGAGATCCCAGATAGGTGAGAGCAGCGTTGTCGATGATGGGACCGATTCCCATGGCACCAAAGAACATGGCCCACTCGCCTAAGGATTCGATGATCGGCTTGAGCCAATACTGCTGCAAACTCCCTAGCGTCACGAGCCCGGCGAGGAAGAACCCGACGAGCAAACCTTCGCGGAGGCGAATCGGATCTTGGTACTCCTGCGTTGCGATCGTCACCCCCAAAAAAAGCATCAACACACCAAAGAAAACATCGGGGTGATGGGAGAAATAAACCACGGTTGCTAAGAAGAGAACGTGCAGGACCGTTAACCACGCAGGAACCGGAAGAGTCTTGTCCTCAACGTAATGGAGGTCGCGAAGCTCGCCTCGAAACATCCAAGCGACGATGGAAGCAGAAACGACAGTGCTCAGCGCCGCGCGCCAACCGAAGTTGGAAAGCATGAAAGGAGTGTCCCATCCCCATTTGTGCGCAACCATCAAAACGGGAGGGGCCGCGAAATGGGTGAGGGTTCCTCCGATCGATATGTTGACGAACAAGAGGCCGATGGTGGCATAGGCGAACTTCCGGCTGATCCCTTGGTCGAAATAGCGCCGTTTCAGCATGATGGCGAGAAGTGTCATCGCAGCCGGTTCGGTGATAAACGATCCGAGCAATGTGCCGATCGAGAGGGCGATAACATAGAACGACACGCTCGGTTTAAAAGGGAGCATGTGGGAGAGGGTGTTGAGGGTAGCCTCTCCGAGCATGACGATCGGGCGAGTCCCCGCAACAATCATCACCACCAACACGAACTTCGCCTCGGTGTAGTCGAGGGTCTCAATGTAGTTGACCGCCTCCTTGATCGAGCCTTGGAGCGCGGCGATTCCGACAAAGAGGACCGAAGCCCAGAGCCCGAAAATGACCTCTGCCTCCGCCAGGAAATGCAAAACCGTCTCCTTAATCGACCCCTTGGGGTAGCGACTAGACCAAGCCTCGATCCGTTTGATGGCGAACGTATGCATCACCGCCAACGCAAAGAGAACGGTGGCCAAAATCTCAAGGTTCGTTGGGTTCATGAATACGTTGGAATCGGTAGGAGGGAATCGGACAAGAGCGCAGGGGTAGCATACCGTGGTCGCTTAAGACTGGAACCGCCGTGAGGAGATTGGGTTAACTCGATAGGGGGAGAAATCGGGGGAGAACCACGGAATACACGGAACACACGGAAAAAGAAGTGTGAAGTAAGAAGGGTGAAGATTGAAAAGGAGGTTATATTGGTTCAATGATTCCTATTTCGACTGATGCTCCGATCTATCATCCTCCGATTGCGACGGTCTCGTTGATCGTTATCAATGTTCTCTGTTTTCTTGCTTTTTGCCGCTCTCCCGTGGAGGACTTTCACGCCGAAGTCCAGTTCAGGACCGACGACGGTGAAGTTCTGAATGAGCAACAACTGGAGCTTGCTCTCGAGGAATTCGAGACCGAAGAGGAACAGGTAGAGTTTTTAGATTCGCTCGAGCCGGTGACTTCGGCGACGTCAGGGGGCTGGCAAAGGGTATTGTCGGTTGAGTTCGGAAAGATTCGTCCTTGGCAGTGGGTTACGAACAACTTCATGCACCTGAACTGGGTGCATTTGATCGGGAATATGATCTTCCTCTGGGCGTTCGGCCTCATCGTCGAAGGGAAAGTCGGATCGCTAGTCTTCCTCGCGATCTACATGGGGATAGGAACCCTCTACGGATTCGTTCTGCAAATGGGGACGCTAGTCGTGGGGCTCGACCAAGGGATGGCCCTCGGTGCTTCCGCTGCGATTTTCGGGCTCCTCGCCTTCTGCGTCGCTTGGGCCCCCGCCAACGAATTTGAGATCTTTTGGGGCTCTTTCATGCGGATGGGGACGTTCGAGATCAGTGTTCTCTCCTACGGTGCGATCTTCCTTTTCAAAGAGCTCTTCTTCTGGGCCATGAACCATTTTCAAATGAGTTCGGAGCTATTGCATCTCCTCGGGTTCCTCGTAGCGATGCCCGTCGCGCTTTGGATGGTAAAGGCGGGGAGAGTGGATTGTGAGGGTTGGGATATCTTCTCTTATCTCAACGGGACCACGGGGAGTGATTCCAGCATCCACCGGGCCAATAAGAGACGTGCGTCGCAGGGGAAAGGGGGGACGAAAGGGGCTGGGAAAGGGAGCTCGGGAGCAGAACGGAAACGCATTGCGTCTCAACTCCAGGAACAGGTCACGCAAGCGATCACCTCGGGGGAGTACGATTTGGCGATTCGGCTTCAAGAAAAGATCACGAGCTCCAATCCAAACAGTTCTTGGAGGCAAAACGACTTGTACCTAACGATCCAAGGACTCCTCAAGGAGAAGCGATTTTCAGATGCTGTTCCTTTGCTGGAACAACATATCGAGAAGTTCGATCTACAACGGTTCACCCTTCAGAAGCTACTGATCAAGATCTGGCTTCAAGAGCAACGACCGCAGCAGGCCATTAAATACATCCGTGGGATCAACGCCGCCTTTCTGGAACCGGAGGAGAAGAAGCAATTGCGTGAGCTGGCGGTCCATGCGAGGAAATTGATTGAAGCAGGGGTGGTGGATTAGGGGTGAGAAGGGGAACCGCGGAAGGTGAGGCTGAAGGTGGGTTGATGCATCGGTGTTAAGAGGGTGGACGCGAAGCGTCCCCCATCACAACCCGTGGCGTAAGCGAGGGACAGCGTCGCGAGTGCACGTTGCCCGTGTCGAAATCTCAGGCGTTGGATGGCACGTCCCTGAGGCACGAAGGGCGTGCTGTGAAACTTTGGATGGATGCGTGGTTGCCAGCGCTATCCCTCGCTTACGCCACGGGTTGTGATTTTCGAGCCTCGCTTAGGCGTGGGCCAAGGCCCACGCCTAAGTTCGAGACGCCCCTACCCGGGGCTACCAAAGAGGATGCAAAACGAATCCTCGAATTCTCCTCTGCGAACCTCGGCGTCCCCTGCGGTTAAAAACGCAGATCTGTGTATAATAAACCTCCTTACCCCCACCGCAATCTAGCTACTCCCATCTCGATCATGCGACTCTTTCCTACCGCCACACCTGCCCCCTACCTGCGCATTGCTGGGTTCTTCTTTCTCATCTGTTGCTGCATCAGCTTCTCTTTTCCGAACCTCGCCTTCCCCCAAAAGAACTCTCTTCCCGAACTCCCACCGGACCTTGGGTCCATTCCGAAGAATCGTGTATTCTTTGGAATGTATGAACCGATGCCGGCGTTAGATCGGTGGCTCCAAGCGGAGGATCCGGTTCCGACCGAAACGATGCGGTGGACGAGCGACTATCTCTTCCTTTCCCGCATCCCGCTCCACTACGACTCTTGGGGGATCAGGGACGATTGGCATGGTCCCTCCCTTTTGAGGATCGCTTGCGATGTCGAAATCCCACCCGGCGAATACAAAGTCTGGCTTCGAGCGCGCGCCATGGGGCGACTCTGGCTCGACGGCCAAGTGATCGCGAGAACGGACAAAGTTCGACGCAAATCTCAAGATGGCGAACAACCCGTCTCACCGGTGCCACAACCTCCCTTCCCAGGTCTCCGTCCCCACGGCTACCATCAGCAGGAAGTCTCCGAACCTCTCGTGATTGAGAAGGGAGGGGCACAGCGACTTATCCTGGAACTAATCGTCGGTGGACCAAAGCATCGGATCGAAACGGGAGAGATTCTCGTCGCCTTGCAACCGGCCTCGGAAGAAACCCTTTATCTGCTAGGTCCAGGATCTTCACCTTGGATAGAGCTTCGAAATGAGCATCTCGAACCTCGCATCACGAAGTGGTCTCAAGAGATGAACGATTTCGACATCGCGAACCGCCGCGCTGCTTCACAATCCCAAAACGAATACTGGGACGCTCGCCACCAGCATGCGCAACAATGGAGTCGCAACTCCCTTCGCCCTGAGTTACCAGCAGAGATTTCGACTCCGGAACTTACTTCTCGTTCAGAACATCCGGTCGATCGCTTCATCCATGCCAAGATCGAACAAGCTTGGGGGGCCTCCCGCACGACGGACCGCGAAGTTTCAGAGCGTTTCTATGGAAAGGTTCTTCCGATCCTTCGAGACAACTGCTTTCGATGCCACGGGGAGAAATCGAATGGGGATCTTCGGGTCGATAGCCGGGAAGCGATCCTTCAAAGTGGCGAATCGGAATCCCCTGCGGTTGTCCCTGGTTCACCAGACGACAGTGAGTTGATCGCGCAAATCCGAGCCGGGGCTATGCCACCGACCGAAAGTGGCCTTAGCAAGGAGCAGATTGAAACATTGGAAAAATGGGTCGAAGAGGGGGCTCCCTGGCCCGACCCAATCCGGGAACGAGCCGATTTAGAACCCACTCCATCGATCGACGACGCGGCATTTCTGCGACGGGTTTATTTCGATACGATCGGCTTACCCCCTTCGCGGGAGGAAGCCGTCGCTTTTTTGAGCGACACTTCCCCAACCAAACGAGAGGCGTTGATCGATCGACTCCTCCAAGACGATCGAGTTGCGGATCATTGGATGAGTTTCTGGCAAGATCTTCTCGCCGAGAATCCCCCCTTGATCAATCAGTCGATGGGGAGCACCGGTCCTTTTCGGTGGTTTCTCTATGACGCATTGCTTGATCGAAAGCCACTCGACCGAATGGTTACGGAGCTGATCTTGATGCGAGGGAGCGTTCAAACAGGGGGAAGCGCTGCTTTCAAGTTGGCTGGTGAAAGCGACTCACCGATGGCGGCGAAGGGAGGGATCCTAGCATCAGCATTCCTAGGAATCGATTTGCAATGTGCCCGATGCCACGATTCACCCTACCACAGCACGCTGCAGCAAGACCTGTACGCGCTCGCGGCCATGCTCGACCGTCAAGCAGTCGCGGTTCCGAAAACGAGTCGCGTTCCCGACGAGTTCTTTGAAAAGAAAGGGGGACGTGAGTCCCTTATCAAAGTCTCCCTTGCTCCGGATGCAAAGATCGAGCCGATCTGGCCTTTTGTAGAATCCCTCGATCTATCATCAGAAGGAATCCCGTCAAAATGGCTACGAGAAGAAAACGACACGCGCGAACAGCTCGCGTTGCTCATCACCTCTCCTCAGAACCAACGTTTCTCGCAGGTCTTCGCCAATCGAGTCTGGAAAAGATTGATGGGAACTGGGATCGTCGAGCCGGTCGATGACTGGGAGGGACAGGTCCCCAGCCATCCGGAGCTTTTGAATTGGTTAGCGGCTGAGCTGATCGAGTCGGGGTATGACTGGACTCATATCATGCGAGTGATTTTTACGTCGGAAACCTATCAACGAGCGAGCGCTGGATCAAGCGTTGCAACATCGGCGTCGGACCGATTCTTTCATGCTCCCGACCGACGGCGTCTTTCGGCGGAACAAATTGTCGATGCGTTGCACGTTGCGTTGGGGAGAGATTATGACTGCGAGGAATTGACCTTCGTCCACGATGGGGCACGGACCCTGGGGCAACGTCAGACCTTTGGCGTCCCTCATCGAGCCTGGATGTTCGTCAGCCTAAACAACGAACGAGACCGTCCGAGCTTGGCCCTCCCGCGAGCAGCGGTGATCGTCGATGTCATGGATGCGTTCGGATGGCCTGGATCTCGACAGAAGCCAATGGGACAACGGGACGATTCTCCTAACGTTTTGCAACCAGCGTTGCTAGCCAACGGGACACTGGTCCGGAATCTTACACGAGCTTCCTACGATAGCGAGATGGCGAAGATGGCGATCGAAGCAACATCTCCTCGCGAGCTTGTTACATCGTGGTTCCTCCGGATCTTGAGCCGTCCCCCGACGGAAGCGGAACTTGAGGAATTTAGTAGTGTTCTTGCAGAGGGATTTGAAACCCGAATCGTAGCCGAGGCGTTGCCAGTCGTCCCTCCGAGCTTACCTGAGCTCCCGTTGGTGACATGGTTCAATCATCTCCAGCCCGAGACGACGACGATTCAGCTTGAACATGAAAAACGAGTCGACGCAGGCCCCCCCGCCGACCCTCGCTTGTCTCCTTCGTGGCGCGAAGTCTACGAGGATTTTGTATGGAGTCTGGTGAACTCGCCAACGTTTGTCTGGACACCGTGAGGGGGGGGTGATGGTAAAGTACAAGGTTTCCAACGAGGTTTTTGTTACTAACACTTCTACCCCTCACCCCCAGCCCCTCTCCCCTAAAAGGGGCGAGGGGAGCGGATATCTAAGCCGCTCTGCGGCTAACATTGCTTCTTGTCTGGATGGGGCTTGTCCCCACCAGACACCACTTTGGCGTCCTAGCACGCACCGCGCATTAAGAATCTGCTCCCCTCGCCCCGCTTCGGGGAGAGGGGCTGGGGGTGA
>CAYMXM010000263.1:0-7103 GCA_964394065.1 uncultured Pirellula sp.
GGTCTCACAGCACGCCCTTCGTGCCTCAGGGACGTGCCACCCAACGCCTGAGATAATCCCGACAAGGTCTACGTGCACTCGCGACGCTATCCCTCGCTTACGCGTCGGGTTGTGATGGGGGACGCTTCGCGTCCGCACCCTTACCACCGATGCGTCAGGCCAGCCTCTGGGCGTGCCACTTTGCCCTCGATATATGCCCGACAAGGTCTACGTGCACTCGCGACGCTGTCCCTCGCTTACGCGTCGGGTTGTGATGGGGGACGCTTCGCGTCCGCACCCTTACCACCGATGCGTCAGGCCAGCCTCTGGGCGTGCCACCTTGCCCTCGATATATGCCCGACAAGGTCTACGTGCACTCGCGACGCTATCCCTCGCTTACGCCACGGGTTGTGATTGGGGGGACGCTTCGCGTCCGCACCCTTACCACCGATGCTTCCGCTCAGCGGCGGACTGGTTCTATTTCTAGCGACTAGGAGCTAAACTACGTATACGTTGAAACTGTATGTTGACGGTGAAGCTCCCTTTTCTTGACTACTCCTCAGAGGTCGATTGATTTGCCATGGATGCGAAAGTACGAAACCGCTTGGTCGTTAGCTTGATTGCAGCGTTGGCTTGGGGGGGCTCACTCGGTGACGCTTGGGGGCAACCTGGATTTCGATCTCGAAATCCAGTCGCTCAGGGGACTCTCACGGGCCCCTCACGGGAGATCACCACCCTGCTTCAACAAGCAGAACACCATATCCAAGCATCCGAATGGGCAGAAGCGACGTTTGTCCTCGGGAAGCTTCTCGGTCTGGAACGAGAGGACGACGGGGCCGGATCGGAATTGGGGGTCGACTATTTCCTCGACCCTAAAGGGAACGAGGTCCCTCGGCTCGACCCGAGGTTCGGTCGAGTTATCCAAGGCTCTCTCTTCGAACGGGTTCATGCACTCATCGATTCGATGCCGGACGAAGCGTTTGAAGTTCTCAATATCCGTCACGGAGTAGAATCGCGCCAACGATTCGATGCTGCAATCCAATCTGGAGACTGGAAATCGATCGAGGAACTCTCGACAGATTTCGGATTCCTCGACGTAGGGCAAGACGCAACATTGCTATTGGCGGAACGAACCCTCTCCCAAGGGGACGTGGTCCGAGGAACCTCATTGCTCGATCGATTAACCCTGCAAAAACGGGCTCTTCGACGATTGGGTCCCCAGCTGGGGCTCATGGGGGCCGAAGGTTATTTGGCACTCGGGAATCAACCTCGTGCGACAGCCCTACTACAACGCGTTGTCGCTGCAGTCCCAAACTTTCGAGGTACCTTCCACGGGAACGAATACCGATGGGAATCTCCGACCCTCAACGAGGAAAAACTGGAGAGCCTTATGAAGAGCTTGCAACCGAAATCGATTCAACGCACGGACGAGTCGATTACGCAACCCACCTATTCAGGAGGGGATTCGCGTCGCAATGCGAGCACCGGGTCGGGAATGCCACTCCCCATCCTCCGATGGCATGCGGAACTCCACGAATCGATTCGCCAAAAGGATGGCATTACTTCGAAGCTCTTCATGCAGTTGAGTAGTACTCCTGATCAAACTTCAGCGGCCATCCCCTCCCGCGTTCCGATTAGCGCTGGTCGATTGGTGATCAGCTCGACCTACGATCAACGGATCGTGGCCGTTGATTTGCAAAGCGGTCTTCTGCAATGGGAATGTGTCTATACGGGGATGCCTCTAGGGTTTTCGATGGAGCCAGCCTATTTTCGAGCCATCGCGAGCGAAGAGAGCGAGTTCGGACCTCCCGATTTTTTAACCAAACGGGTATGGAGCGAAGCCTCCATCGGAAATCTTGCTAGCGACGGTGAACATCTCTATGGAGTGAGCGAGCTGGGGAGTATCGACGTTGCGGAAGCTTACGCAGTCGGGGGTGGTCCCAGACCGCCACGGGGCTACGCGACGAAGACTTTCAATGTCCTGCAATGCTGGAGCATTCCCGAGGAAGGAAAGCTCCTTTGGGAAGTGGGAGGGCCAGCTACAGGAAGCCGATCCAAGCTATCGAATGTCCTCTTTCTAGGCCCCCCCCTTCCCTACCAAGGGGAACTCCTCATCCTCGGCGAGCTAAACGGGGAGGTTTCTCTCCTCTCCCTTTCGAGAGTCGACGGATCGCTGAACTGGCGCCAGCCGTTGGTCATCAACGAACAGAACGTCGTTGCGAGCGATTCGCTCCGAAAGAGCATCGGGGCTTCACCGACAGCGGACGGAAATATCGTTTTGTGCCCGACTCTCTCAGGGAATTTGGTCGCGTTCGATTTGCATGCGAGGACTCTTCTTTGGGGACTTAGCTATCGGCCTCGGCCAAGTACCTCAGGTCCACAAACGGGGATGTTCGGCGTTCCCCAACCGGGGGACTACTCCCCGTTCGATAACCGCTCCCTCGACCTTTCGCCGATCATCTCAGATGGAATTGCGATCTATGCCCCACCCGACGGATTCGGTGTTTACGGGGTCGATCTACAAACAGGGGAACGTCGTTGGCACACGCTGGAAGGGGACGGTAAGAAGGTACGCTACGTTGGAGGTGTGGATGGAAAAACGGTCTTGGTCGTCTGCCAGAACGAAGTCTATGGAATCAATATCGAAGATGGTTCCGAGGCATGGCCCCGGATTTTGCTGCAGGAAAACGCGCAGGTCATCGGCCGAGGTGTGCGCAACGGAGGGAAGTACTATTTGCCAACCTCCCACTCGAACATTCTCGAAATCGATATGGAGAAGGGGCTCGTCTTAGACACGGTCAAACTGGATCTACTCCCTGGAAACCTTGTCAACATCGGAGACCGATTGCTCTCAGCATCACCTGCCCAGCTGGACTGCTATGCTATTCGGGATCTGTTTCAGAAAGAGGTGTTGGCTGAACTCGGGGCTCAAGACAACTCGATTTCCTCGTTGATCAATCGAGGTGAATTGGCTCTGCTCGAAGGTCGTGTGGAAGATGCGCTCGATGCGCTTGAGAAGGCATACGAACTAGAACCCGACAATCAAGATTGCTGGATTCGACTTCGCAAAGCTTCGATCCTCGCGATCCAATCCGATTTCAACAAGTATGCCTCCCGCATCTCTCGATTCAAAATCGGACTCGAAGGGAATTTCGAGTTCTCTATGACCCTCGTCAGCGGTTTGCTGAAATTAGGGCGCTATGAGGAAGCAACGCTGAAACTGTTCCAGCTCTCCGATGCTCGGCTCACGCGTCGGCAGGGACACCCCTCGGGAAGTGCTTTGCTTCAGGTTACTCCCTACCAATCGCTCCAAGAAGACCGGTGGATCGAGATTCAAATATCCAAGTGTCTGGAGGCGCTAGGAACTTCCACCACTCCCCCCGCGATCCAATCAGCAATTCAAGCGCAGGTCGAGCAAATCGAAACCTTGCAACCGAATATGCAGCGTTTGAAACTGCTTCATTTCCGATCTCTTCCTCAGTTTCAAGACGCTCGCATGAAACTTGCGGAAGAGTATTTATCGGACGGGAAACTCCTCGAGGCAGAGCACTTGCTCCTCAGCGATACCGATAGCCCGTTGGCGAGCCCATTGGGTGAAATAATGAAAACATCACCGAACGTCGGGCTTGCTTTGGCCAAGGTCTATACCGGTGCAAACCGTATGGATCTCGTTCATCGAATACTTGGCACCGATCATATTTCCCATTTGAGCACCCTACTCGATTGGTACAAGGATTGGACCAAGACCCCATACGATACCTCCAACACAATGCTGGAACCGCAGAACTCCGAAGGTCTTCCTGCAGTCTCTTCGGAGGATTGGCCTACTGGGAAGCTCGAAATGAGAGTCACCGAAGTAGTTTCCCAAGGAGACCGTGGTGGAGTTTCTGAAAGTTATGTTCGTTGTCAGCTTTCTTCCGTTGTAGGAGAGACCCTTCAAGGGTTCGACTTCTCTTTCTCACGAGACTTTGGACAGCTCACTATTCGAAGCAATGCACTCAACCGCGAGTTGCGTCGAACCATCAGTCAATTCGTAGCTTCGAAAAACCCTTTGAACGCGCATGCTGTCGATGGCGTTCTCATCCTTGAAGAGAATCGAACGCTTGTCGCGGTCGATGGTTTAAAACGTTCTGCTGGGGAAGAATCTGGCGAACTGTGGAAACGTTTTTTCGAATCGACCGAAGCAACCAGCGAGCCTGGGCGTGGGACAGCTACGATTCAGAAGAGCTACTGGGGACTCCCTGTGGCGAAGAGTGGTTTGCGTGTTATCCAAGTGGATCGGGACGGAGTGATGGTTTTGAGCGACGACGAGATCAGTTCCCTTGATCTCTTGACCGGATCGACGCTCTGGAAACTCACGGGTTTCAAGGGAGCAAGCGTTATCCGTAGCGGGAAAGAGCTTTACGCTTACCTTCCGAACAAGGATCTCGTGACCATCGATTCGAGAAGTGGAGCGATCCTCGAAACACGCAAAGTCTCTGAAGGGCTCAAGCATACTGTAGAACTCGAGGGAATCTTCTTGTTCGCTGATGAACAAGAAAGCCATGTCCGGTTGTATGATCCCAAGATCGGGAAGGTCGTTCTCGATCGGAAATACACCGCCGACACCTTGATCGGGTTATCCCCCCACCATGGGCTTGTAGCGCTCGGCAATAGCGGCAAGCTGTTTTACTGGAATTTGAAGACTTTGAAAGAGTATGAACATCAGATTGCGCTGCGCGACGATGAACTTACGGTGTACGAGAATAGCTCGGTGTGGGTACGGCGTTTGAGTTTGGAATTGTTCGGAGATCGCCTGCTGGTTCTCCCCTATAACTCGCGCTTTTCGTATGGTCGCGAATTTGTTCTCCCCCCCGAGTCAGACAGTTCTTTCACCGTGGTCAGTGGTTCCGTTTTCGCGATCTCGACATCGGAGGGGAAACCTCTCTGGGAGTCTCCAGTCCCTGTCATGCAGTACGGCTTTCCTGTCCATCAAGACCGAGACAACTCGCCGGTTGCTGTCTTTGTCCGACGCATCAAGTTACCTCGCATGATCGATAATAAAGCGGTGCAAATGGTTTGCGTTGCATTGCTGGACCTTCGAGATGGTCGGGTCGTCCTCGAGAAGGATGACGTGAAAGGTGAGCACGTTCCCGCGTTCATCCAGAGGATCAATCCAAATCGGTTTACGATGTTGATCGGTTATGGAAACGTCCTGTTCGATTTCGTTTGGACCATGGACGAGTTCGGTGAGGTCTCCAAACGGATCGGATTTGAGAACGTCACCGAATACAGAACGAGGATTGTTGAAATGTTTAAAGCGAGGCAGGAATCGGAGGAGAGGGAATAGGTTTTCGCTCCCCGAAGGAGAGACGCTGTAAAGCATTTTCCCCTGGGGGTTTGGAGGTCCTTGTCCGACCGGGGCTCGCCCCATCCAGACAAAGACCATTTCCCAGGGAAAAATCCTTCACAGCGTTGCCCCATGAAGAGGAACTGATCCCCCCATCTATCGCCTGTTCGGTACGGCGATTCGTTTCACGCGGGGGCTGTCTTGGGTATCCCCTGCTTCTTGATATACGGGGGCCGTTTTCCCATGGGAGGA
Organism: uncultured Pirellula sp.; assembly: GCA_964394065.1. GTDB lineage: Bacteria > Planctomycetota > Planctomycetia > Pirellulales > Pirellulaceae > JBKCUI01. Next base: position 5,561 of record CAYMXM010000263.1, read on the forward strand.
GACTCGTACTGGCTCCAGGTAAGCGATGGGGACAACATCTCCTTGATCTCGATCCTGAACGGATTCGACGGACGCATGGATTACTGGGCTTGATCGGTCGTTGATTCGATTGGGGTTCGGGCGAGAGCTACTGTCGGTGGAGTGGCTCAATCGTCCCGTCGCCGGTTCGACGACGGTGCGAGTCGGTCGAGCGCTCGGCGAAATCCCATTCATGCGGTTTCTGCGGTGCTCGGAGGTCAAATCGTCTTTGAATGGATCGACCAACATATCCGGCAAGTCATTCAGAGGAGTGCTAGGAGCCGGGTTCCTCGGCGATGGAATCCGAATCGGATCAGGAGCTTCGGGGACTCGAATCGCTGGAGGTTCAGGTGTGGGTTGTCGAGAAGGAGCCGGTGTTGGCTGGCGAGGTGTCCCTCTCGGAGGAATAGGGGCTGGCTCCTGAATCAGTTCGTCCAGGCGTTGATTCCCGTTGGGGCGTCTCGGAGTGAAAGTCTCTTCTGGTGTCGGTTGCCGGTCCATTCGAGGTGGAGGAGGATCGTAGGAAGGGCTTGGGTTTGGTTTCGAGGGAGTTGAGGGAGCTGAGGGAGCAGGTGTTGGTCTATGCTCGTAGACTTCGATCACCTGTTCATCGGAATAGTCATTGGTGTAGCTGTACTGTTCATCATACGGACTATCTTCCATCGTTAGCTCGACGCCGCATGTGGCTTCATTGATTTCGACACCACATCCAGCTTCCGGGAGGCTTTCACAAGTGCTACAGCATGCCCGGTTCGATGGAGCCCCCGCTTCGATGCGATCCCCAAGTCGATCGAAGTGCTTCAAGATCTTCTCCGCAAAGGAGAGTTTTCTGGTCGTTACGGGAACGATCAACGCATCCTCGGAGCAACCACAATTTCCCAAGGGTGAGCAACCGGGGGAAGCGGGAGCCCGCTCACATCCGCATCCAGGCCCGTGGGAGTAGGCTCGATCGGCGAACTCAGTTCCGGCCCAGAGGGAGCAAGCGATCGTCAGAGTTTGCAAGAATCGTGTTCTGGCGCGCTGACGCGAAAGTTGAACCTTGGAGATAGTCGTCATGACTCGATACCGTTATTGTTGATTCGTCGTGATCGAATGCGCCCCATTGGGATGAACGCACCGGTGAATGAGGAAGGGGCCTTCGAGGAGAGCCCCTGTTTGCCGTAACAAGTTATCGAACCGTTACCGTCGGAATCCTCAGAGCTTTCGTCAAAACCGGCAAAGCTTCGCTAGAGGGCCTAGATTAACAGGGGGGGCTGGGTCGGACCTGACGCATCGGCGGTTTGTGGGAGGACGTGAAGCGTCCACCCTCTTACCATCGATACGTCAGGCCAGACCGGGGGTGAGGGGTAGGAGTGCGAGAAACAATGGCCAAGTTCTCGCACGCTGCTGGTAACTCGAATCGCTTCTGCGATCCCTCCGGGATCGTTGGCGTCTCATCATGATCAACCGGCGGTGGCGCTACGCTTACCGCATACGCATGAACTTAAGAAATTGGCACGCTGAGGCCATCGCTAGCATTTGAAAT
>CAYMXM010000264.1:0-1011 GCA_964394065.1 uncultured Pirellula sp.
CCGACGGGTTGAGTCGATTCATCAAGGGGACGCGGAAATCCTGCGCGCGAACTCGATCGATGCTGTGTCGGTCTTCGCTGGAGCGATCTACTTCGTAGATCAGGTTGGTCCCCCCGACGATATCGGGGCCGAAGAGGAGCTTCGGAGCCTTTTCACTGAAATAAGGCATCCCTAGAGTGAGGCCGGTCATCAGAACCACGAGGCTGATCACCGTGAATCGCCCCGCATGGGAAGGCATTCGGAAAGCCTTCGAAAGGAGCTTCCCCATCAAAAAGGGAATCCCTACGGCGAGGACGAAGAAGAGCAGATTAAAGGCCCCGGACTTCCAGTCCGAAACGGAGGATGCTCCATCCCCAAGCGCGGGGGGAGCGGATTGAGCAAATAACAGGAATTGATCAAGCATTGAAAATGTCCGTACCAAGTTTAATCGACTCGAATGGATACGCGTCTCAGTCGCTATGCGACAACACTTCGGATGGATGCTCGATCAACGGTGAGTCTTGTGTTCGTGCTTTCGTCGACTCTTACCGTGACCGTTCCAGCCTCTGTGTTGATGTTCGCTACGACCCCGTGGATTCCTGAGGTTAAAACCACGCGATCGTTCTTCTTCAAACTGGCCAGACGTTCCTGCAAAGCCTTCCGCTCCTTCTGACCCGGTTTGGGAACCAAAAGCAAGAAAAGGTAAAAGGCTACAAACAGCAAGAGAATTAGATTTAGCGGATTTCCGAAGAACGACTCAAAAAAAGTAGGTGGAGGCCCCTCTGCGGCACCCGCTGCAGGTTGCCCTACAGAGGTCGTGATCTCCACACCCGCAGCGTCGGCGTTGCCTCGCGAAGGTGGAGTCGGTGGAGCCCCAGCACTAGAAGTCGTCCCGCTTCCCCCCGCATTTCCTCCGCTGGTCATCGTCGGTGTCGACGAAGGTATCGCAGGGGAAGTTGGAGGCGTGTTCGACGCTCCCCCAGTAGGAGACCCAGTAGGAGACCCAGTAGGAGACTCAGCGGGTGACCCAGC
>CAYMXM010000264.1:1111-7085 GCA_964394065.1 uncultured Pirellula sp.
AGGAGACCCAGCAGGAGACCCAGCAGGAGACCCAGCAGGAGACCCAGCAGGAGACCCAGCAGGAGACTCCGTGGGGGATTGAGTTCCTGGCTCCGCAGCCGTAGGCTCGCTCGTCTCTGCTTCTTGCGATCCTTGCACTTGCGATTCCGGCGCAGGAAATGCGCTAAATGCAAAAGAAAGGAGTACAAAAACGGTAACAAGCCGGCCCATAACGCGGTCGAATTCTCTCTTAGACTAGTCCAGGTTTGACAGAAACCACGCAGTTTACGGCCTCCGAAAAAAGGTCACAAGTCCAGACTGAAATTTGATAAGGTTTGGGGAGAACCACGGAAGGCACGGAACACTCGGAAAAAAGAAGACAATGTAGATCGGAATTCATTCCGATAAACAACGCCTCCATTCAAAGCCCCTACCTGCGCGGTGAGCCTACTTCCCCTTCAGGGCTGCCAAAGCCCCCCGCTAACGCTGAACCGGCTCTTTTCATCCTACCCGGCTTTCTCTTCTCTTTTCTTTTTTCCGTGTCTTCCGTGTATTCCGTGGTCCCCCTCACCCGTGCACATATCCCCTCGGCGAAAGCTGCTGGACTCCTTTTTTCTCTTTCGACCAGAGGCCCGTTCTGCTGACGAACTCGCCGACGACGGTTAGCGGTACGCCGTCGATCTCCTTCGGCATCCGGGAAAGATGTTCTTGGGGAACCGCCAGCAGCAGTTCGAAATCCTCCCCATCCCCGATCGCATGTTCGAGCGCTTCCTTCCCGGAATCTTGACTCCTCGTATGCGCCGCGTCGCTGATGGGAACCCGATCCAAATGAACCTCGGCTCCGCAACGGCTGGCGACGGTCATGTTGAGAAGATCGATCCCAAGGCCATCGCTGATATCGGTCGCCGCCGCAACGATTCCCAATTCGGAGAGCTCCTTGGCTAAATGCAAACGGGGTACGAACTCAAGGTGTTTGCCGAGAAGACTCCCCCCTAGCTTCCCCGAGACCACGATCGCATCCCCTGGTTTGGCCCCCGAACGTTTCCAAGCTCGATTGGGATCCACGGTTCCCATGGCGGTCATGTTCAGGACCAGGGGCCCCTCCCAAACATTGGTATCTCCCCCCGCAATAGCGACGTTGTACTCTTGAGCCATGCCCAAAATCCCTTCGAAGATCTCGGCGGCGAGATCTCCAGCTCCCGTTTTGGGCAAGCAAGCCGATACAAAAACGGCAACGGGTTCGGCGGCCATGCTCGCTAGATCGCTGAGGTTGACCCCCATCAGTTTCCTCCCAGCCCTTCGACCTCCACACTCCGATAGGATAAAATGAGTCCCATCGCACAGGGAGTCGGTGGTGACCGCCCAGTCCTTGCCGGATGAACCTTCCCCAAGGGATTCCAATCCGGGGCATTCCAGCAGCGCGCAATCGTCTCCGATCCCGAGTTTGACTTGCGGAAGTTTCGAGGAGCGTTGTTTTGCCCACGCGATAAAGCTATGTTCCATGATTGAGCGATTGAGCCAAAAAAATGTTGCGTTCGAAGCTGCAACGGGTTCATCCACCCGCTTATTGCCAAAAGCCTATCGACCTATGAACAGAAGTTCTAGACGTTTTCGTTCCGACAACGTGCTCCAACAGCCCGCCGCGAAGCGGCACATCGTAACGGTAGGGCGCGAGCCCGCAAAATCACAACCCGACGCGTTAGCGAGGGATAGCGCTGGCAACCAGGCATCCAATTCAAGGTCTCGCAGCACGCCCTTCGTTCCTCAGGGACGTGCCACCCCACGTATGAAACATTCCCAACAAAGGCCACGTTCACTCGCGACGCAGTCCCTCGCTAACGCTTCGGGTTGTGATGGAGGGACGCTTCGCGTCCTCCCCCTTAGCACCGACGCATCAGGCCACCCACTGCCCCTCTCCCCGAAGCGGGGCGATGGGAGCGGAAGCAGTACAACTTTAACAATGCTCTTCCTCGCGCTAGCGTTGCTCCTCACAAGCTTTCTATCACCTCCTTTATTCGGAGAAGAAACCGAAGAGGTCCCCGACTCCGCGACCGTTCAATCCTGGATCGATTTGCTCGACCATGAAAACTATGCGAAACGTGAATGGGCCACCGAGAGATTAGCGCGCCATCCCGATCCAGCCTTCCCGGCAATCCTCAACTCGTTCGAAAGCTCGGAGGGAGAGAGACGAACGCGATTGTTGAAGCTCCTTCTCAACTATATCGACACTCCCAACTCCCCTAACTACGGAGAGGCGACGCAGGTTCTGCGCCGAGCAGCTATGCTACCTGCCGTTGGAAAAAGTCTTCATATCGCCAAGATCCAAGAGCAATTGCGTCTCGATCTCGCGTGGAAAACCTGGGAGCACATCGATCGATTGTGCCCGACCAAGCGACGGGAGTTTACCCTTGGCTCGCAATCGCTTCATGTCGAAAGCCCCCTTTATATCGCTCCCGATTTTGAGGGAACGGCAGCCGATCTCAAAAATTTGGACCTCATCGATTGGACCACTTTTGCCCGGCTGGAAGGGGAACGGATCGATCGAGATATCCTCGCCGAAGTCCTCAAGCTTCCTCGATTGCAACACCTTCAGATCTCCAACGCGAAGCTTACCGTGAAGGATCTGGAGCTAATTCAAGAGGGACCGAACCTCACCACCTTAGAACTGATGTACTTGCCGATAGGAGACGAATTGATCGAGCTCCTTCCCAATTTGCCGGTCACCAGTTCCCTCTGGATCTACGGAACGCAAATGACTTTGCCCGGCGCGGAGCGGGCGACCAAGTCGATGACGGATATCGAAATTTTTGTCTCGCGGGGGGCATTTCTAGGGCTTATGTGCCAGAACAATTCTCTCCTTATCGAGAGCGTCCTTCCCGATTCAGCCGCTGAAAAAGCGGGGCTCCGCTACCGAGATCGAGTGACGAAAGTCAACGACACGGAATTGAAGGATTTCCATGCTCTCCTCCGCGCGCTCTCCCTTTTCGCTCCCGGGGAGAAGGCGACGATCGAATTCGTAAGAGAGGTCCCTACCGAAACCGGTGATACTCTCCCACCTCTCGAGGATGGGTTGCCGGGCATGCGCAGAACCAAATCGACAACCCTCACCACCGAAGTCAAATTCGGCCGCAGAGCCGAGTAGATTGGAACCACGGATCTCACGGATAAAAAGAGCCTCACGCCAAGGCGCCAAGTTCCTCAGCTTTCGAGATCCCTCCTACCCCTAAATCCTTGGCACCTTTGCGCCTTCGCGTGAGACTCTCCTCCCTTCTGAGCCTTTAGTCTTAAGTCTTAAGTCTTAAGTCTTAAGTCTTAAGTCTTAAGTCTTAAGCCTTAAGCCTTTAGTCTCCTACTTCCGTGTGTTCCGTGGTTCCAATCCGCTACAATTGACTCAACACATGCCCGAACAATGGAGTGAACCATGCCCATCGATCACGACCAAATCTTCAAAACCCTTTTCGAATCCTTTTTCGAAGAGTTCATGAATCAGTTCTTCCCCAGCGAAGCGGCGTTGTTGGACTTCAACCGAACCGAAGTCATGCGCGAGGTCTACTTTACAGATGTCCCTAAAGGAAAACGTCGAGCCCTGGATCTCGTTTTCAAAGTTGCGACGAAGGAAGGGACCGAAAAATTCCTGCTGATTCATACGGAGTTCGAGTCAGATCGACCGAAGTCCGGTTTTTCCCATCGAATGTATCGTTACTTCTGCCAGCTTTTCCTTCGTTATGACATCGAGATCGTCCCCATCGCGGTCTTTACCGGCGATTCGGTCTGGCGCAAGGAGGTGGAGGATACGTTTGTCATGGAGATTGCGGGGACTCGATTCGTCGAGTTCCGTTACCACCAACTGAAACTGAAGAGACTGAACTATCGAGAGTTCCTCGACTCCCGAAATCCATTGACGTATACTTTGATGGCGAAGATGGACTACGATAGATCAGATCAGGTCCGGTTGAAGGCAGAGTTTTTGAGGCTGATTTTATCGTGTCGCGTCGACCCGGCCCGCCAGAGTCTGTTGATTGATTTTGTAGAGACCTATATGCCGCTTGCCAAACAAGAAGAGGAAGCTTTCTTGCAAATTGTCCAAACCGAACAGCAATACGAGGAAGTAGAAAAGGTGCTAACAACGTACGAACGCAGAGGAATCGAAAAAGGGATTGAACAGGGGATCGAAGCGATGTTGCAATTCCGGTTCGGTGCAGCGGGACTTGCGATGATGGAGGAGATACGCCCCCTCTCCGATGTCGCGCTTTTGACGAAGATCTTGGAGCAAGCGACCCTCGTATCTACCCCAGAAGACTTACGTCCTCTCTGGACCGATCCCAAAGAGTCCTAAGCCGAACGAGCCCAGCAGTCTCTCCCCCTCGGCGCTTCTCTGCGCCCCCTGCGGTTAACTTCTTCTAAACAAACCACGAATCTTACGAATCGAACGAATCACTAAGCGTGAGTTTCTCTCTGACCCTTTAGCCTCTTTTTTCCGTGCCTTCCGTGTCTTCCGTGGTTCCAATCCGCTACAATTGACCCAACACACGCCCGAACATGCCCGAACAATGCAGGTACTATCATGCCCCTTGGTATCTCTCCGTTGGTTAATTTTGCGTTCGTCAAGCTCTTCGCATCCGAAGGAAACGAACCGATTCTCATCGCTTTCCTCAATGCGATTCTGCAACTGAGACACCCGATCGTTTCGATCCAGCTCAAGAATCCATACAACCCAAAAGACTTCCAAGACGACAAGCTCACCATCCTCGACGTGAAAGCAGCCGATTCGGAAGGAAGAATCTTCCACGTCGAAATGCAAACGTTGATCCACGCGGCCTTCGCCCGAAGGATCGTTTATTACTTTTGCGAGATCTTACTCCGACCAGTTGCGAGAAGGAGACTCCTACGAGCTCTTGAAACCGGTTTACTCGATCGTCCTCGTGAAAGAGAATCTGTGGAGAGACTCCGAGAAGCTGCACCACAAGTTTGAGCTGATCGATCGGGCTAGCGGGAGAACGCTGGAGGAAGGGATCGAGATTCACACCCTGGAATTGGGGAGGTATAATGTAGACGAAGCGAAACTCGCCCAAGCGAGCCAAGCAGATCGTTGGTTGTACATCCTTCTTCATGCCGAGCACTACACGCCAGAACGCCTGCAAGAACTCTTCCCAGAACTGGAATTCCTGCAAGCGATCACTGTTTGGGAAGAGATTTACGGAAAGACCGAGGACAAAGCCATGTATGACGCCAGCAAAAAAGCCGAACGAGACCTGCTAACCTTAAAAGAGGAACAGGAGAGGAGGCTAGAAGAAGGTATCCGAATCGGCGAAGAACGTGAGAAGGTCCGATTGTTACGATTGCTAGAGGATATCCTTTGCTTGCCACCTTGCTCGGACGAAGAAATTCAGAGGATGCCTGAGGAACGGTTGAAAGATCTGATTGCCCGATTGCAGAATCAATTGCGCAACCGAACCTGATCCCCACTCCCCCCTCTGCGCTTCTCTGCGCCCCCTGCGGTTAACTTCTTCTAAACAAACCACGAATTTTACGAATCGAACGAATCACTAAGCGTGAGTTTCTCTCTGACCCTTTAGCCTCTCTTTTCCGTGTTTTCCGTGGTTCATTAAGTGAACCGCAGGGGGCGCAGAGAACCGCCGAGGGAGCAGGAAATCAAGCACGATTGCGAAGATCTTGCTGGAGCTTTTGCACGAGCAAGCTCAGTGCTTCGGGAGTTTGCTTTTCAAGTTCCGATTCGAGAGTCAGCGGGCGATCGAGGATCTCTTCCAGTGTAAGGATCTTGTCTATGATTCGTAAGATTCGTTCGATTCGTGGTTCATCCCATTTCTTCTCCCCGTTCTTCTCTGCGTATCTCCGCGCCCTCGGCGGTTCATTCAAAAGAAACGCGGAGTCGCGAAGGCGCAGGGACGCGGAGAAGAGCAGATATCTAGTTGGGGTCAGGAAGAAAGCCTCACGCAAAGGCGCCAAGGCGCAAAAGAAGAGTCTCTTTTTTTCC
>CAYMXM010000265.1:0-7024 GCA_964394065.1 uncultured Pirellula sp.
CACTTCTACCCCTCACCCCCAGCCCCTCTCCCCTAAAAGGGGCGAGGGGAGCGGACATCTAAAAAGGGAACGCAAGTTTGGCCTCGCCCCCCTACCGAGGCCACCCGGCCTTGGCCTACAACAAGCCTAAGGGCGAAGCTCTGCTTCTTCCTAAAGCCTCAAGTCTCAAGCCTCAAGCCTGATTCCCCCCTTGCCAAAAGGCTTGAGATCGAAAAGATGTACACAATCCACAACGTTGTCCACTCAATGAATAAGGAAAGATCAATTGAGTTACTTTCCAAACATGCCACCCGTGTTTGATTCGCACGCTTATCAAAGCTACCAACGCCAACGTCAGATGACGTTGGGAGATCTCCTTCTGGAAAACCGCATCGTATTCCTCCAAGGGGAAATCTATACGGGAAATGCCAATGAAGTCGTGATGAAACTCCTCTATCTTCAAAGTGAGAACCGGAGGAAGGATATTCACTTCTACATCAACTCTCCCGGGGGTGAGGTCGTTTCGACCCTTGCGATCTACGACACGATGCAAATGCTGTCGTGCCCGGTAGCGACCTACTGCGTGGGTCAGGCAGCTAGCGGGGGAGCGGTCCTCCTCGCGGGGGGAACAGCCGGAAAACGATACTGCCTTCCGAACAGTACGGTAATGGTCCACCAGCCGCACGGTGGTGTTCGTGGGCAAGTCTCCGACATTGAAATCCAAGCTCGTGAAATCTTGCGAATGCGCTCGCAGCTCAACGAGATTCTCTCTCATCACACCGGCAAATCAGTGGACCAGATCGCCAAGGATACCGAACGGGACTTCTTCTTGACCGCCCAAGAAGCGAAGGATTATGGGCTCGTGGATCACCTGCTCACCAAGCAGCCCGGCGAAGAAGATAGCAACTAATTCAAGTATCCCGAACACGATCCACCTTAGGAGTCTTTAGACATGCCGTTGATCCCTTATGTAATTGAAAAGAGTGGCCGCGAAGAACGGGCCTATGACATCTACAGCCGACTGCTCAAAGATCGGATCATCTTCTTAGGGCAGCAGGTCGACGACGAAATCGCCAATGCGCTCGTCGCTCAAATGCTGTTCCTGCAAAGCGATGATCCCAAAGCAGACATCCACATGTACATCAACAGCCCAGGGGGAAGCGTCAGCGCTGGGATGGCGATCTACGATACGATGCAATTCGTCTCTTGCGATGTCGCAACCTACTGCATTGGCCAAGCGGCTTCGATGGGGGCGGTTCTCCTCACCGCTGGCGCCAAGGGGAAGCGATTCTCTCTTCCGAACTCTCGGATCATGATCCACCAGCCCCTCGCGGGGATGCAGGGTACTGCCGAAGAGATCGATATTCATCTTCGCGAGTTCTTGCGCACCAAGCGAAAGCTCAACGAGATTTTGATCAAGCATTGCGGCCAATCGCTAGAAACGATCGAGAAGGATACCGACCGAGACCGATTCATGGATCCCGAAGAAGCGGTTGCCTATGGATTGATCGACAAGGTCGTCGAGTCGATGCCTCGAGTTGAGTCCTAGTCATGCTCGATCTTTACGACAAAATCGAAGAGTCGGCATCCTTTATCCGGAAAGCCTGGAATCGGACCCCGCACGCGGGGATCATTCTGGGGACTGGACTAGGTCCATTGGTCGAACGGATCGAGGTTGAAGCGGCGATCGATTACGCGGAGATCCCCCATTTTCTGAAGTCGACGGCGACCTCTCACCGTGGACGCCTTGTATGTGGCATGCTCTGCGGGCTTCCCGTCATGGCGATGGAAGGCCGCTTCCACATGTACGAAGGGTATCCTCTCAAAGAGATCACTCTTCCGGTCCGAATCATGAAGGCGCTCGGTGCGGAGTTGCTGCTGGTATCGAACGCATGTGGCGGGATGAACCCACTCTACAAAGGTGGGGACATCATGCTCATCGACGACCATATCAATCTCTTGGGTGACAATCCGTTGATCGGAATCAACGACGATCGTTTGGGGCCTCGTTTTCCGGATATGTCGGCACCATACGATTTTGAATTGATCGAAGCAGCTCAGAGCGTTGCGAGAAAGAACGATATCGTCGCCCACCGAGGGGTCTTCGTCGCAGTGGCGGGGCCCAATCTGGAAACGCGAGCCGAGTACCGGTTTTTGCGTATGATCGGAGCGGATGTCGTCGGCATGTCGACGGTCCCAGAAGTGATCGTCGCAGTGCACGCCGGGTTGCGATGCGTTGGGTTCTCGGTGATCACGGATATGTGTTTACCAGACCATCTCGAAGTAGCCGACGTCCCCAAGATCATCGCCACCGCCAACGAAGCCGAGCCAAGACTGACAGCCCTCGTCACCGGGGTTTTGGAATACGAGAAGAAGCGAAGCGGCAAGTAAGGCTCGACAATCATAACCCGTGGCGTAAGCGAGGGACAGCGCTGGCAACTAGGCATCCATCCAAGGTCTCACTGCACGCCCTTCGTGCCTCAGGGGCGTGCCACCCGGGACCTGAGAGACATTCCTGACAAGGGCTACGTTCACTCGCGACGCTATCCCTCGCTAACGCCACGGGTTGTGTTGGGGGGAGGGGGAAGCTTCGCGTCCGCCCCCTCAGCTCCGATGCGTCAGGCCCCACTCAAGCCGAATTCGTAAGATTCGTTCAATTCGTGGTTGTTTCAAGCTATAATCTCGGCGAGTGGTTCCCCACATGTTTTTTCACGAAGGTGCTTGAATGCGACCGAGATTTCCCCTCTCTATTGTTTCTTTTGGTTTGATGCTTTCTATGTTGTTCGGTGGATTCTGTCCGCCGAACCGACTCTGGGGAGCGCAAGAAGCGGTTGTTCAAGAGCCACCGGTTGAGGAAAAAGAATCTACCTCCGAAGAAAAGCCGGCAGACGACGAAAAATCGGCAGATGAAGAAAAGCCTGCAGAATCCTCACAACCCGCTAGACGGGTTACGCAGCGAGATCGGCCAGCGGCTCCGAAAGCCACAGCCAAGAAACAACTTCGCTGGCTCCAACTGAGTGGTAACTATGTCGATCAAGTCACCCTCGGCTCGTTCGATGCGAGCACCCTCCTGCTCGGTTCGGACTCCATCCGGACAAAGTCCTTCTACAAACTCTGCGACTATCTGGAGGAAATGGAGAAAGAGGAAGCGCTGAGCCATGTCTTGTTCGATCTCTCCGATCCAAACCTCAGCTTGAACTCCGCTCAACTCGACGAGTTCACACGCCGGCTTGCGAAGTTAAAGAGCAAGGGAAAGAAAACGATCGCATGGCTTGAGAGCGCGGAGAATGTTCATCTCGCGATCGCCTCGCAATGCGACGATATTCTCATGGCCGATCTTGCGGGAATCGATATGCCGTCGGCTTCGATGGAAACGATGTTCTATCGAGATGCGATGGATCTGGTCGGCGTCCGAGCCTCGATCGTTCGGGCTGGGGATTTCAAGGGAGCTGTCGAACCCTACGTCAATCCGGTGATGAGTGAACACCTGCGGGATCACTACAAGAACCTCCTGGAATCTTTGAACAACTCCCGCGTTTCACGAATCGCCAAAGGTCGCGGTTTGACCACCGCCGACGTTCGGGAACTTCAAAAGAAGCGGCTTCTCACCCATAACGAAGCGCTCGCGGCAGGTTTGGTGACTCGAGTTGCTCCTTATGGGTCGATGAAAAAGACCATCGAAGAGATGGTAGGAACCGATGTCGAATGGACCAAACCGAAATCGAAACCGAAGCGAGAGCTGTCTCTTTTCGAACTCATCAGCAAATCGATGGCGGGGCCCCAAGACTCCAGCAAAAAACTTCGGGATGAATCGATCGTCATCCTCCATTTGCAGGGGCCCATCCTCGACGGCAAATCGACCAACCCGAGCGCGATCGTATCGGGCCCAACGATCAAAGAGATCGAGTCCCTTGCGGCGGATGACAAAGTCGTCGGAGTCGTGGTCCGTATCAATTCCCCAGGGGGAAGTGCGACAGCCAGCGAAGGGATCCGTCAAGCCCTTGCGGAGCTTGCGAAGAAGAAACCTGTCGTCTTCTCCATGGGAGAAGTGGCTGCCTCGGGGGGCTACTGGATCACTTGCATTGGGCAACCTGTCTACGCGGAGCATGGAACGATTACCGGCTCGATCGGTGTCTTCTCGCTGAAGCTGAGCTTTGGTTCCTTGATGCGTCGCGTGGGGGTCCACGTCGAGTCGGTCTCTCTCGACACTTCGGCCAATCTCAATTCCATCGATCACCCCTGGACCGAGGAAGAGATTCGCAACATGCAACGTTTCGTCGACCAGATCTACGACAAGTTCCTCGCCTACACGAGCGAGTCCCGAAAAATACCTCTCGACAAGCTGAAGTCTTTGGCAGGAGGAAGGGTTTGGTCAGGAGACCAAGCGAAATCGGCAGGGCTCATCGACGAAATCGGTGGAGTCGACGATTCCATTGCCGCAGTTGCCAAACGAGCGAACAAGAGCAACTTCAAAGTGGTGCATCGCCCAGAACAACCCGAAAACTTTGGATTGCTTCGGCTCCTCGGTGAAGAGGAGGATGAGAACGTCTTTACCAGTGCAGTCGGACGAGAAGTCGAAAACCAACTAGCGCAGAAATTGCAAATGTTCGGTTTCCGTCTCGATGGTCTGAAGCCACTCCTTCGATATACCGAGCGAAACGATCGTGCGGTTCCTCAAGTTTGGGCATTGATGGCTGAAGAGTTGAAGGTGAAGTAAGATTCTTAAGTATCCCGGCTATTCCATTTTTAACCGCAGGGGACGCGGAGGTTCGCAGTGTTCCCCGAGAGGATGTCGGATGCTTCGCATCCTCTTAGCCCGGAGGGCGACACATCTGGACTTCCTTGAGCCCTGAGATCCAGATGTGCCGCCCTCCGGGCTAAAGAGGAGATATTGCCTACGGACCGGTGGTTTACACCACCGGCAAGGATGTGTCGCCCTCCGGGCTCAAAGAGGTGGCTGCGCCACGTAGACAAACGATCGATCTTAACAAAAAACGAGTGACCATTTTTGACTTCGATAATCCAACCTATCCTCCACCCTCTTACCACCGATGCGTCAGGCCCCCCCCGGCCCCTCTCCCCTAAAAGGGGCGAGGGGAGCAGATAATAAAGGCTAAGGCAGGACGGGCGTGCTGCGAGACTTTGGATTGGATACGTGGTTGTCAGCGCTGTCCCTCGCTTACGCCACGGGTTGTGATGGGGGGACGCTAGCGCGTCCGCCGAACTACCTAACACCTTATATTTGCGTCGATGCGTCAGGCTAAGTCGATCCTTCGTCAGTTCTTAGTCCCCATACTTCTCGCTGTCCTCGTCGCGGGGATCAGCGTCGCGAGTTTTTCGAAATGGGCCGCCGATCGTTCCTCGCGACTCGCTTCGGCCACAAGAATGCAAAGCATCGGAGAGGTCGTATCCCAAGGGTCCTACCCGAAGTCTACGAACGTCCTTGAGAACCTTCAAAACTTAACCGATCTCGATTTTGTTATCCTTCGTCGAGAGACTCGAAGGGATACGTCGGGCATTTCCACACCCTCTGTCCCAACTCCGACCATTCAAGCGTCGACGCTCAAGCTAACCCCTTCGGAAATCAAAACTCTTGCGCTCCCTCTAACGGAAAAGCCGTGGGGCGTTCCCGTTAGATGGCCTTGGAACGGAGAGACAGGCTCGGTTCCCTCGGTGGGAGAGGGAATGATCGCTGGCGTGACGATGCGCTGGATCCACCTCCCGATCGAGTCAGGAACATTAGTCGTTCTGGAATCGGAGAATCATCGGGGGGATAGCTGGTTCGTTTTTGCCCTTCCACTCGTCACGGGACTTTTGTCCCTCGTGGGGATCGCCCTCGTCGCTGCGTGGACAGCAGAAAGATTATCGCGACGCATAGCAAGGCTGCAGGCGGAGGTCGCCGAGATCGCCAATGGAAACTTGGTGATGCGAGAATTGGAGGGACCGGACGACGACGTTCGATCGCTACAGCAATCCCTCTACAAGATGGGGGGACAACTGGATGAGTCTCGAAAACAAATTGCAAACAACGAGCGCTCTCGCCTCATTCATATGCTCGGAAGCGGCCTAGCCCATGAGCTTCGCAATCACCTGACCGGCGCAAGGCTCGCATTGCAAACGTTTACGCCTCCCAGCTCCGATGAAGAATCGATCCAGGTTTGTCTCAAACAGCTCGACCTTGCCGAAACGCAGATTCGTCGTTTGTTAGCGGTCCGATCCGACGTGAGCGAGGTGGATCAAACACCGATGAACTTGCAGGATATCATCCAAGCCAGTATCAGCTTGGTCCGTCCGATCGCAATCCATCGAAATGTCCGCTTGGACGTTTTTCCACCACTCCCACTCGCATTGGAAAAGTTCGATACGATGGAGCCGATCCTCGTTCGATCTGGATCGAGCATGGTGGGGGTGATCGTCAATCTTTTGGTCAACGGAATCGAAGCGGTTGGAACCGGGGGAGAGGTGAAGCTCCGATTGCATGTCGATACTTCGGTGCAGAGAATTGTTTGGGAGGTGCTCGACAATGGGGCAGGTCCTGAAAAAGAGATAGCAGCTACGATGTTCGAACCCTTTGCAACGACAAAGCGAGAAGGAGTCGGGCTAGGGCTCGCGATGTGTCGCCACGTCGTCGAATCGCTGGGAGGAAGCATTCGCTGGGAGCGAAAAGAGAGTGAGGATGGAAAAGGTGAAGCTGGCGACAAAGTAGGTGATGGTGTAGGTGATGGTGACAGAGATAGAGGAGATGATGGAGTAGGAAGAAATGGTTGGACGCGATTCGAAGTCACCCTCCCCTTCGAGGGGCCCCCAATGTAGAACGGAATTCATTCCGTTGAACTACGTCTCCACTCAAAGCCCCTACCCGCGCAGTGAGCCGGCCTTTCCCATCATGGCTGCTGCTTCCAACGTTGGCGCTGAGAGCCTCTCGACACCAGCGTGGTGCTTCAGCGGCCCTGAGATTGGGGCGTCCAAGGCGTTCAACAGGGGGAGGAATTGGAAGCGGCGATGTAGAACGGAATTCATTCCGTTAAACTACGTCTCCACTCAA
>CAYMXM010000266.1:0-7022 GCA_964394065.1 uncultured Pirellula sp.
TTTTTTCGAAAACCAATGTTTTCATTGGTCAGCCCGTCTGAGTTGGGGAACTTGGACTAGGATCGTAAGGTCGGGAATAATGGCCGGGAAAACGTGGGGGTAAGCGACTCCAGTACATCCGTTTGGTAGTTGTTCAGTTCAGGTGTACATGTCGTGGCCGGTTCGTAACCAGTTCCTCGACAAATCTTCAGTTTCGTACTTCTTCACGGAACACGGGCTCTTCCGGGTTTACCCCCCAGGACTTCAAGGTTTGATACGCTTCTTGCCGGACACCATAATGTCGAACCTCTAGGCCATCATTGTGCTGTGGATGGCGCAGGTAGGACCATCCTGGGTCATGAAGGAGTGATTCCAACCGAGCGATGTTCTCATCCGATTTGAAGTACCGCAAAGCACGTGCGCCTTCGACTCGTTGCATGTAGCTGTCGGAGCGGAGGTATTCATGCGATCTAGACTCCAGCCGTTCATCGACAGGAACGTTCAAAACAAGATGCCCTCCCGTCTGATAGTATTGTTCCCATCTTGTCCCAGCAATCGCTTCGTCAGGAACCCTTACCCCGAAGGTATGGATTCGCTTAATGGACGCTGGCATGCGGCGTACCGCTTTCCTGGCCATCTTCATCACCTCCTCCGGTGACTGAAGGAGCGTAAAATCCGTCGTCAAGATCTCGAGGCCCTCGTCTGTGAGATCGATCACCTTGCTGGCGGTTGGAGCATCCTCATCTATTGCCAACAGCAGCCGACAAGATTGATCCATCCACCTTGAAAGAACGGAAGCAGAATAGGGTAGGTGAACACTGACTCGTTGCAGAGGTTCTTTTGCGAAAAAGTCTTGCTTCAAAACGTCCTCGACCGCAGCCGTTGCCTTATGCAACGTGGATGCCTCGGCTTTCTTTTGATCGGCGAATTCCACGATTCTAGCGACGATGACAAGATCGGCATTGGCGACCACGCATTCGATGCTCTTAGCTCGGCTGACCAACGGCTGACCGCGTGCATGATTCGGCACGAAAAGAAGAATACTGAGAGCAACGAAGGATAACAACCATGGGAATTTCATGCTTAGCACCTCATTGGACTCATAAACCGACAACTGCGAGGGCGCACCTGGAGCGGTTAGACGTTGGGCCACATCTCTCCGAGCTTGGACTGGAGTTCGTTCCAAGCGACTTCATTGGGAAGACGCCCCGACCGAGAGGCGATGGCGGCGGTGACGCCGGCGGCCTCGCCCATGGCGACTGCATTGCCTGTCACACGGTAACTCGAATGGGAGATGAAATCGCCGCTGATACAACGGCCTGCCATCATCAGTCCATCGACATCTTTGGCGATCAAAGCTCGCAACGGTATGTCGTACGGTTGCATCTTCACCTTCTTCGGCATAACCGCATGCTTCTTGTTGTGCTCAGCTGTAATCGCATGGACGTCGATGCCGAAATGAACGCGGACGATTGCGTCGTCATGGCGAGCACCCTTGACTAGGTCATCTTGCAATACTGTGTAGCGCCCGCGGATGCGGCGACCGTCGCGCACGCCGATCTGTTCCGCCGTCGCCACGAGTTGGATCCCTTCCCACGCACCACCCAGGTTGTTCAGACCGGAAACCATGGCGTTCATCTCCGCGCGGGCTCGCACTGTCGCGGCTGTGATCTCGGCGGCGTCCCATGCCTTGATACCGTACTCGTGATTCATCATCGCAAACACCAGATTATCACGTACATGCCACATCGTCGGCGAAGCATACGACGGGAAATGACCCGCCTTGACCAACGCTTCGCGGATCCGCACCTTCTTCTCGTTATCGGTCAAGTCACCCGGCTGTGGCTGACCGAAGCGGATGAATTCGCGAAGCGCCTCGGGGTCGCGCACAACCAACAACGCGTTGAGTGACATCGGCTGGCAAGGACAGTCTTCCGAGATCCCAACTTCGAAACCACAACCCGCCTGGAAACCGAGATCCCCATCGCCAGTCGTGTCGATGAATACGGGAGCCTTCCATGCCTGCCTGCCCGACTTGGACTCCGTAACGATCGTCGACAGACGGCGCCCTTCGCGAAACGCCGCAGAGACCTTCGTGTGGTACTGAAACTTGACCCCCGCCTCGACGCACAGTTCCTCAAGCAGCAGCTTGAGCGCCTCGGGTTGATAGCAGAAGCGGCTGTTGCTGTGGGAGTTGGCGCGGGCGTCGCGCTCATCCAGCTTCTGTCGCAACTCAGCAGCAAAGCCGGGCTTGTCGAAGTCGAGGAAGTAGCCGAGGAGTCCCGCTGTCCAAATACCGCCGAGGCAGCCTCGCCATTCGAACAAGCGAACCTTGGCTCCGGCGCGAGCCGCCATGATCGCCGCAGTGACACCCGCCGGCCCGCCCCCGCAGACGATGACGTCCGCATCGGCAGCCAAGGGAATCTCGCGCGCGGGCTCGAGGAACTCGTCCAGCTTTGCGGTCCCCGTCTTAGGTTCGACGGGTTCATCTCCCGTAGCAGAGGTTGAAACGGCAGCGAGAGCCGGTGCGGCGGCAGCAGTCGAGAGAAACCCACGGCGTGACAGAGGAGTTGGCATGGTAGATGCGCCTTATAAAGCTAGGGAGAGGGAATGGAACTAGGGTTAACGACGGCCAACCGCCGACGCCGCTCCATGCTCCCAACCTAACCGCTCTCCAACCCCACGGCAAGCAGGCTTGAGGGGTAAGGGGCAGGAGTGTTAGAAACAATGGCCAAGCTTCACACTCGCTGTTGGTAATTCGAACGTTTCTGTAATCCCTTCGGGATACCAGAGGATGCAAAGCGAATCCTTGAGTTCTCCTCTGCGATTCTCTGCGTCCCCTGCGGTTAAAATATGGGTTATGGTATATTCTCACCTGCCGCTCGCCTAATGCTAGAAGCATGAACCACGATCGCTTCATTCCTGTCATCATCTCCAACGCTCCATCCCAAAGATTCCCCTTTCAAAACCTTCGCATTCCGCCTGTGGGACTTCGGTGCAACTTCCGCATTAGCCTATGAAGCTGAAGAGCTCGTTGTGCTGTCTTACTCCCCAGGCGGTTTCTTATTCTTGAGACCTGATTTCGTAAAACGATCGTGCCATCGCAAGAACCTTTTGAAACATGGTACGCTCGGCTTCGTGAAATCAGCGAGCGCGAGGATATCGTTACCTTCATCAACTCTTGCTTCGCCGCGACTGGCCAATCGGAGTATTGTTGCGGAAGCCGATCTCAGACCATCTCGATCGCTTTCTTGCATCAGTATGTACTCACGAATTACCGAACGGTCTATGCTCGATCCTTGGCCGCCGGGATCAATCACTACAACCAAGCTCTGATCATTTTCAATTTACTCAAAGGGGGAACTCCCACCGATCCGGCTGCGCGGTCCGAGGAAGACAAACTCATCCAAGCCGTTCTCCATCAGTTGCCACCAAACCGTGTGTACCACCTCTTCACGAAACTCGCTAGCGAACGAATCAATAACCGGCGCGTTCGTGCAACGATGCAACAGTATATAGACTCACGCCCCGATCTCCCTTTCCACATAATCAAGTACCGGAACAAGTTTCGATTGTTCGCTCGCCACGCACACTTGAGGTTGAATAAGGAGACGGGGGATCTCCTTTTTCGCCTCCCATCGCGAAAGCACTTCGACACCCCACTCTACGCCACTTTCCTGCAAGCTCACTATTCGAAGCAAGCCATCTACGACCTGCCCTACACAATTGCCGAGGGGATGGCCTCGAAGCATGGTATCCCACGGGAAGAGTTTTTACGTCACATCGTTCCCCGCTTGACCCTCTCAGAGCGACTTCGATTGCAAAATGCCTCCCAATCCAAACAGGGAACCTCTATTGCCGTAGATCTAGCGAGCGCTCCTTTGACCAAGCTAGCGATCTATGTCCTTTCCCTCCCAATAGAAGAACGAATAGCGCGGGCTGAAGAATTGGATCAAGCCCTGCTATCTGCTGCCCAACGCGCACTGCAGAGGTTTCCATTCCAACTATCAAAAGTTGCCTTGGTATTGGACCGAAGTCGATCGTCCTGGGGCTCTCGGGAAAAACGCCGACGTCCGCTGGCAGTTGCAGTGGCAGTCGATTACCTGATGAGATTTGGGGCCCATCATTTCCGATCCTTTTGGACACCAACTCACGAGGTGACTTCTCGTTTAGCTGATGCCGAAGCGGAACAGAAATCGGAAGAGGATATACCAATGTACCCTTTCTTATTCAGAGCAGCGGGGCAGTCCGATTTGGCAACCCCTTTGTTGCAAGCACTTCGCTGGGGCCCCGATCAAGTCATCCTCGTTTCCGATGGCTACGAGAACGGACCGATCGACGCCGCCAACCAAATCGCAACGTGCTATAACGAACAACTTGCACCACGTCCGGAGTATCGTTCGATTGATTTCATTCACGCAAACCCCGTTTTTGACGCGGATCATATCATGCCAAAACGCTTGGGAAACTCCATTGTCACCGTGGGCTTGCGTGATGCAGAAGACTTGGGACCTGCATTGACATTCGCCAAATTTGGATCAGGAGGAGCCAATCAAGAAGAGCTTGAATTGCTCCTTCGAGAACTCGCCATGAAGCAAATTCAAGCCTGACACGCAAGTTTGGAAGTTGCGTTTTTTGAAACACAGAGGCACAGAGAGCACAGAGTCGGATAACGTCGATGAATTCAATTGGAGTTCCATTCTCACTACAAGGGCTAAAAGTTGCTCCGCCACAAACGCTTGGAACAATTCGATTGGTTCCTTTGATTCGCGACGAGTATCGGGATGATTTGCGGCTTAGCCATCGGGCCTACGCAGACCCAGCTACACCGGTTCGCATCGACTCTCGGGCGGAGTACTTCGCCTATATTCCGCACGGACTGATCGCCAATTGGACGAAAGATGGCTCAGCTGTGTATGGAACTCAGATGCACAGCAGTAGCAAGTCCGACGCAAAGGAGCGGCTCACGACGTCGACAGGAATGAACAAGTTCAATCGGATGATCAAGCGTGAGAGCAAGCAACAGCTTCGTTTTCTACCGATGCATGTTGCGATGGAAGGGTTGTTATCCCTTCACTTTGGCGGTCCTTCGATCGCTTGGAGCGAATATTCCAACTTCGCGAAGAGCCATGGTTTGGGATTCCGATGGGAACGTGTCACGCACGGAGAAGCAATAGAGGGGCTCGCCGATGCGCTGCGCGTTTTCGAAATTCACAACAACCAGTGCGGCGTACTACTGTTTGTCGCGGGGGCGCTAGCTTCGGCCTTCATCGTGCCCCACCCGGAAGACTACCTCGCACTCCACAAGACTTTGCTCAATGATTTTTATAGCGAACTCTTCGAACAGCCACTCTTCGACGACGGTAGCTGGGAAGACGCGGTGCGCCCTGAACCGATCACCGGTGAGGCGATCAACTCGCTTGCGGAGCTCGAGGGGGCCGTCGATCGTCTTCGCACTCGTTGGTCCGACTTGAGTCGCACCATGTCGATGAAGATTTTGAACCGCCCTATTCAACGGAAGAGACTCTATCGATTTGCTTCCTTTTCGATGGAACATTTCATCTCGGAGTTGAAACCTTCAGAGGAGAACCACATTGGCGAGCTGATCGTCTCCCAAGACGGAGCCATACAGTATGCGAAGACTTATCGTCTGTCGGCAGGCCAAACGCGACGGGCCTATTTGCTAAGTCGCTTGGCGGAGCATCAATGGAACATTGAAGCCTGTGCCGCATCTGAGAACGGCACTCACGGTGAGTTTTGCTTGCGATTGGAGAAGGCTGGGTTCGGTTACCTTTTGATGCAGCATGTATTGGACGCGGCGCGTGCCGCGAACAAGAAGAAACAGTAGGAGATTTTAGAAATGAAAATCAAGTTGGAGTTCGGTGGTGCCAACTACACTTCCGGTGTGTTCCGTGGTCGCATCGAGTGCGGTGGTAATTGCAATGGACACGATAGTTGATTCGCTATCTCGATCTAAGATGGAAGCGGCGACCACTTCACACACCCTACGATTACTGCGATCCCTTCGGGATACCAGAGGATGCAAAACGAATCCTCGAGTTCTCCTCTGCGAACCTCCGCGTCCCCTGCGGTTAAAAAGGACAAATCCAGACACTCAAAATCCCGTGTCAACACCAACGTTTTGACAACCCAGCTTAGCCCAGCATGCGGTCCCGTTCGGCGTCTAGTGCTTTCATCCAGGGGCCCATGTAGGAGCCGTGGTCGTGGAAGGTGCGGCCGCTGTACATGTGCTTGTCGATCACGCAAGGTTCGTTGACGAAGATACCGCCACAAACCTCCAAATCGAATTTGCACTTGGGGACCGTCGCCATACGAAGTCCCTTTACGATTCCTGCACGGGCTGGGATTTCGACTCCGTGGCAAACGCTGGCACATGGTTTTTTGTTGTCCCAGAACCAACGGGTGATACGCAACAAGTCTTCGTCTTCACGAATGTATTCAGGAGCACGACCTCCACTGAAGAAGATTCCGACGTACTCTTCCGGCTTGATATCTTTGAATGCGATGTCTGCCTGAATCGTGTAACCCTCCCATTCTTTGGTGATCGTCCAACCAGGTTTGACTTCGTGAAGAACCATTTGATACAGCCGCTTTTCGGGAGCTGCGACCACCGGTTGATAACCTCCTTCGATCAAACGGTAAAAGGGATAGAGCGTATCCACAGTTTCAGTAGCGTCGCCGACGATGATGAGGACCTTGGGTTTTGGCATGTTGCTATCCTTGAGAGGAGTGTTAGCGGTTGTGGTGGAAGTTGTGGCAGCGGCAGCCGCGGACATCAGTGCGACCGAACTACTGGTTCCCGCGATAAAGCTTCGGCGGTCGAGAGGCATAGAAAGGCTCGTTCAGGTAGGAAATCGAAAAGGGGCGTGCCCCTTATTAATGCATAGGAGACGAACCTCTATTGTACGGGATTTTGCAGACGCTGGGGGGCAAGCCTGGGCTGTCAAAAAATTAGTGTTGATACGGAATTTTGAATGCGTGGATTTATTCCGTTTTTAACCGCAGGGGACGCAGAGAATCGC
>CAYMXM010000267.1:0-7007 GCA_964394065.1 uncultured Pirellula sp.
TTTTGCTCACGTTGCGGGAGAACATCGCCAGCCAGGTGCCTCAATTGACGTGACTGCACAAAACGAAGTCAGTCACATTCTTCGAGTTGTTTTATCTGGAGATTGGTGCCGTGCGCCGAAACACATATCCTGCCCGCAAACATTCGGGTTTTACGCTGGTCGAGCTTCTTGTTGTTATCGCCATCATCGGCATTTTGGTGGGGCTGTTGCTTCCTGCTGTTCAAGCGGCACGAGAAGCTGCTCGCCGGATGCAGTGCTTGAACAATATGAAGCAGATTTCGTTGGCGATGCTCAATTTCGAGCATACCAATAAATACTTCCCTTATTCGCGAACCGGGTCCCTCTGGCGGACTCTGCCTTATATCGAGCAACCGGCTCTGGCCGAGCTATTCGGAGCAGCTCGTCACACCAATGGAGACCACGGCTTCAACGGACAACTGACCGCGACTTGGGATCCCGCTTTGCGCGACGCCTTCAATGCGAGGATTTCTTCCTTCCAGTGCCCGAGCACGCCTGGGGATCGGACGATTCTTCAAGGTACGGCTCCGAATACCTTCCCGGTGCAAGCGACCGATTACACGACCCCTCGCATTCCCGCGACTCGGCCGGTTGGGTACCCGCTCTGGTATCAGTCCGGCGAGCCGCAGATGAATGCGAACACGGCGATGAGCCCTCCCGATTCCCGCAGCACCGACCCTCGCCGCCGCGGGGCAACAGCCGGGGCGATCACCGATGGATTTAGCAACACACTTATGTACTATGAGTGCGGCGGCTCTCCAGCAAGATATGTTCGTGGCAAGATGATTTCTCCCACCGGGTCGTCCATGGCATGGGCTGGGGCGGGTGACGGGGTCAAGATGTTGGCCTATCGAGCCGACAATTTGACGCTGACCACTGACGGGCGGGCAACTGGAATCAACGGAACCGGGGGAGCACCTCCCGCTCCCGCATCGCCAACAGCACCGGCCGCTTGGGAATGTGCGATCGATGCAACGGGGGCGTTCAAGTTCATCAACCACACCAACTCCTCGCAACCTTATAGCTTCCATACCGGTGGAGTGATGATTAGCCTCTGCGATGGCTCTGCTCGGTTGCTCTCCGATGGCGTTGACTTGGCGACGTTCTTGAGCCTCATGCTTCGAGACGACGGTCAGGTGCTCGGCGAGTTCTAACCGCAGGGGACGCGGATACGAGGTGTTTGGGATGTTGGGCCGAAGCGTAAGCGAGGCCATCACAACCCGTGGCGTAAGCGAGGGATAGCACTGGCAACCAGGCATCCATCCAAGGTCTCACAGCACGCCCTTCGTGCCTCAGGCGTCTCCAGACTGAAGGCGCTGTCGATTGAATTTGACGACAGAAAACGCCCTGCGACTGGCCTGACGCATCGGAGTTAAAGGCTTCCTAAAAACAGGGGCTCAGAAAGAACCGTGGGATGAACCACGAATCTTACGAATCGAATAGGCGGGGCGGAGCCGCCAACTTGGCCAATGTTACCAGCACTTCAACCCCTCACCCCCAGCCCCTCTCCCCTAAAAGGGGCGAGGGGAGCAGATATCTTAAAGCGCGGAGCGTTCTAGGACGCCAAAGCGGTGTCCGACGGGGACGAGCCCCGATCGGACAAGAAGCGAATCAGAGAACGAAACTTGTGCAAACCAAATCCCCACAACCTAGTTTACCTCCGATGCGTCAGGCCATCCTACGAACTTATTGGAACGGCAAAGTTGACAAGGGGGTGTTGTTGCTGGAAAGGTATTGAGATTGCGTGGGAGGTTTGAACCTGAGGTTTTACCTCTCCGCACTCGATGCATTCGAGGATTGCGCCAACTGCGATTTCGTCCCAAATGGTTCCAGCACTTTGACGGAGTATTGCCTCTGCTTTCTCCGATGGCATTCCTTGCCGGTAGGGGCGATCGCTGGTCATCGCATCGTAGGCATCCGCGACGGCGAGGATGCGACCTTGCAAGGGAATCGCCTCTCCGGCCAGTCCCTTGGGATAGCCACTTCCGTTGACAGCTTCGTGATGATGAAGAACTCCGGGGAGGACGTCTGCCAAGGGGGCTAAGTGTTTAAGAATTTGGTATCCGATTTCCGGATGCTTCTTGACCAGCGCGAACTCTTCATCGGTAAGCTTTCCGGGTTTGCTCAAGATATGATCGGGGACGCCGATCTTTCCCACATCGTGGAGCAAACCGGATAGATAGATTCGATCGCATTCGAGTTCTTCCAGAGCCATTCTCCTCGCGATCGCTTTCGCGTAGGCGGCCACGCGGTCGCTGTGCCCGCACGTGTAGTTGTCTTTGGCATCGATCGCATTGATGACGGCGCGCACGACCCCGGTGAGGAGATTCTCTTGCTCCCGAAAGAGTTCTCCGTTGGTCGCGTGTGACGAAAGACCTGTTGCGAGAGCGGTGATCAGCCCCGCTTCGAAGGTTCCGAATTGAATTCCGTTCGGATCGATGTTGACGAACGCCTCGGGGCTATCGCCGAAAAATTCCATTTCGCGATTGATCGCGACGAGACACCCATACTTCCGGCCTTGCTTTTCGAGGCGTGCAACGATGCAATTTCGAATTTCGGGAAATGGCTCGAAGAGGTTGGTAACCGACTGGATGTTATAGACAAGCGTGGGACCGCTTCCGCGTTCTAAGCAACGATGAACGAACTTTAGAATGCACTTCCAATCACTTGGAGGAACACCGACAGAGGTGATGCGATCCAGGTCCGCCGAGTCGGGATCCGAAATGATATCGATCGGAATGAGAGCGATCAGTTCGCTCTTAATCACTTTTCGCAGGAGAGGAAGTTGAGAAGTGACAACATCGAGCATATGGGTCTGGATGTCCGCCTTCCCCATCTGTTGACTAACCCCCCGAAGCCATGTCAATTCTTCAAAGTCTTGTGTCACCTGCTGAACCAGCGCTCGGTTTTGAAGATTGACGTTCAATGTCTCTTCAAATGCATGAACACCAGCCAAATGGGCTTCGGCGAGATTCCTAACATGCTTGAAATTCGTCGGGAGTGTGTCGGGAATGATTGCCAAGAATCGAAACCCGAGATCTGGAAGCCACCCTAAAAAGGATTGATGACCTTCCAACGTCGTTGGGGCGCAAGAGACGGATAGGTTCGATCGATCACAGATAGCATCGGAGGTCGCAGCAAGCGATCGCACCAACGTCAATTGCTCGTCTTTAAGTTCCGGGAGGTCACCATCGCGGGCAACGTAAAGGAGGTCAAGCCGGACAGGTGAATCGTTGTTCGGCGAGAAAAGTATGACGTAACCACCCAACGATGGGCCTAAAGCATTCGCCCAGCGATGCGCGAATGCGAGCTTTGCTCCAGCGATTCTCACTTGTCGGTTTGGGGTCATTTGTAGTGCCTGGTTCGATTGTAGGGCGCAGGTTGACTTGCATGTCTTGCCGATGGAATTATTTAGCATGCGAACAGAGGCAAATAGGAAGAAATCTCGAAAAGAAATTTGCCACCTCCTTAGAGGCGCCTTAGATTATTTCGATCGTGACAAGCTGTCCTTCCAGCTTTTTCGCGAGTAAGCACTATTGTCCTATTGAAGTCCCTCTATGCTGCTACCAGCTCACCTGAACAACGCATCAAGACCTAGTAAGGTTCTCATTGCTGAAGATAGCGTGGTCATCGGCAATCTTCTTAGATTCAATATGGATCTAGCGGGCTTCGACAGTACCCTCGCCAGAAACGGGCAAGAGGCGATCGATTGTCTTCAGTCGGAAGACTACGACATACTGGTCACGGACTACGAAATGCCGATTCTCAACGGCGCCCAGATCTGCGAGATCTTGCGAAATGAAATGCAGATCAAAGAGATGCCAATCGTTATGTGCTCTGCAAAGTCTCTCGAACTCGATGCGGAAGACCTACGAGCCAGATATGGGATCGAACTCCTTCTTCAAAAACCATTCAGCATCTCGGAACTGATCGGGATCGTTCAAGGCCTCGTCTCGAAGAACGAGAACCTCAAGCCTCGATGAAGCAATCCACCCTCGAATTCAAAGCGACCACGGAACACACCGGATGTCCGGAGGGGGATAATCCCGGACTGTCAAAAAGCTGGTATTGCGGCGATATTGGTTTGCGCAAGTCTTGTTCTCTAATTCGCTTCTTGTCCGACCGGGGCTCGTCCCCGTCGGACACCGCTTTGGCGCCCTAGAACGCGCTGCGCTTCGGGATATCAGAGGGATGCAAAACTTATCCTCGAGTTCTCCTCTGCGAACCTCCGCGTCCCCTGCGGTTAAAACGAAATAATCCGAACACTCAAAAACCCGTGTCAACACGAACTTTTTGACAACCCAGGACTGGCCCTCTTCCCCACAAAAAACTGGAGTTCTTGGTAGAATCTTGACGTCCACCCGTAAGTGACTCCCTTCCCTCCGCACAACACTCCATTTCATGAAGGTTCCTCGAATGAAGATGTCTTGGATTCCTGGTATCTCGTTCCTCGCGATGGTGATAGCAGCAGCCATCGGATGCTCTCCAGCACCGAGTAACAATCGAACTGCTTCGCAAGGGCTTAGCCCCGGTCAGGCAGACGCGGCGAAAAGCGTTCTGAAAGGGAAAGAGACTTCGGCCTCCCCTCTGACGAAGGTGACGCTCCTGCTCAATTGGTACCCTGAAGCGGAGCATGGTGGGTTCTACGCCGCTCAGGTGCATGGCATCTACGAAAAACATGGGCTCGATGTTGAGATTCGCTCTGGGGGAAAGTCGTTGCTGGTTCCGCAGGAGCTGATGTTAAACCGAGCTCAATTCGGGGTCGCAAACGCCGACGATGTTTTTATCGCTCGCAATGAGGATGTCCCACTCGTCGCCTTGATGGCGCCGATTCAAGATGGACCTCGCTGCATTCTCACGCGCAAAGATTCAGGGATCGATTCCTTTGAGAAGCTTGCGAACATCAAGCTTCAGATCGACCCAACCCGTCCCTACATTCCGTTCCTCAAGAGCAAGGGGTTTCTGCAAGATCGGGTCGAGTTGGTTCCCTACCCAGGGGTCGTCGCCCATTTGGTCGCGGATAAGAATACGGCTTGCCAAGGATACAACTTCAGCGAACCCTTCATGGCTCGTCAACAAGGAGTTGAAGTCAACGAGTTGATGCTTTCGACGATCGGTTACAATCCGTATGCCAGCTTGTTGGTAACGCTCGACAGCACTGTCGAAAAGAATAAAGAGCTTTGCAACAAGATGCGGTTGGCGAGCATCGAGGGTTGGCAAAAGTACTTGGAAAATCCGGCTCAAGCGAACGAGATCATTCTGAAGAACAACAAACAGGGAATGGAGAAAGAGGCGTTGGACTATGGAGTCGTAGCTCTCAAAAAACTATGCATCCCCGAAGGTTTCGAAGAGAGTGAAGTCGGAAAAATGACGCCAGAGCGATGGGAGGGACTTCGGAATACGCTCGTGGAGTTGAAGATCATCTCCGATAAGGCGGATGCGAAGAAGGCTTATGTGGTATGGTGAAGTAGGGTGCGCTGGGAGTGAAGTAGGGTGTGTGAAGTGGTCGCAGCTGTTCCATCTCAGATTCAGCTCGCCTACCAACCACCGTCTCTATCGCAATCACCTTAGTAGCCAAGGCGACCACGGAACACACCGGAAGCGTAGTTGACACCGGCGAGTTAAAACGGGGTTATTGTAACTAGCACTTCACCCCTCACCCCCGGCCCCTCTCCCCTAAAAGGGGCGAGGGGAGCAGATATACGGAGTGGCGAGGGGAGCGGATGGTGTAAGCGAGGGACAGCACTGGCAACTAGGCATCCCACTCAAGGTCTCACAGCACGCCCATCGTGCCTCAGGGCGTGCCACCCGGCGCTCGATATATTCCCGACAAAGGCCACGTTCACTCGCGACGCTGTCCCTCGCTTACGCCACGGGTTGTGATGGGGGCGAAGCCCCTCTTCTTCAAGGCTCAAGCCTCACCCCTCAAGTCTATTTCTTCACTTCGCCGCAGTCTTTGATCACGATCTTGGCGCGGGTTCTTCCGCTGTCTGACCCAAGCTTTTCGATCGCTTTGACGACATCGAGTCCGTCTGTCACTTTACCGAAGACAACGTGCTTGCCGTTGAGCCAAGGGGTTGGCACCGTGGTGATAAAGAACTGAGAGCCATTGGTGTTGCGTCCTGCGTTCGCCATGCTCAGCAGGCCTGGTTCGTCATGGATGAACTTGAACGACTCGTCGTTGAACTTCTCGCCAAAGATGCTCTCTCCTCCGGTTCCATCCCCGCGTGTAAAGTCTCCCCCCTGCAACATGAAGTCAGGAATCACCCGATGGAAGACACTTCCCTTGTACGTCAGTTCTTTCCCTTTGTTGGGGCCGGAGGCGATCTTTCCCTTTTCGCCGGTGCAAAGGGCACGGAAATTATCAACGGTCTTCGGGACGTCATCTCCAAAGAGCCCCATAACAATTCGACCAGCATCTTTACCGTCGATGGTAATATCAAAATAGACGCTCTTCGTGACTTTTCCGTTGGCAGGAGATTCTGCAGAAGCGGTTCCAAACAAGGCAGCTACCCCCAAAAGTGATGCTACGAGAATACGCATAGTTCTTGTGTCCGTTACTTATTGGATACGAGTGACAAAATCGTGAAAATCTACTCAATACAGACTTTCTCGCTTGAAAGATACTGCATTCGAATCGTTAAAAACTACCAAAGGGACGGGGTTAGGACAAGGAAAGAATGGCGAGTTCAGGCTTGAGGTTTCAGACTTCAGACTTTAGGAAGAAGAGGGGCTTCGTCTTTTCGGTTTCTGCTCCCCTCGCTCCCCATCACAACCCGTGGCGTAAGCGAGGGACAGCGCTGGCAACCAGACATCCATCCCAGGTCTCATAGCACGCCCTTCGTGCCTCAGGGTGGCCTGACGCAACGGTAGTAAGCTAGGGAGACTAGGTAGAATTGTCGAGTTTAAAAATGGTCACCTTTTTGGTAGCCCCGGTAGGGGCGTCTCGAACTTAGGCGTGGGCCTTGGCCCACGCTATCCCCGACCGA
>CAYMXM010000268.1:0-6999 GCA_964394065.1 uncultured Pirellula sp.
TACTGGACTTCCTGGCGAATAAATTCGTCGAAGAAGGCTGGTCGCACAAGAAACTCATCCGATACCTTGTTCTCTCGAGAGCCTATCAACTCTCCTCTCATGAAAGAGAAGATGCGTTAGCACAAGATCCCTCGAACAAGTGGTTGTGGAGACATTCACCACGCCGACTCGACGCGGAAGAGCTTCGCGATTCTATCCTATCGATCGCAGGGACGTTAAAGCGTGGTTCTACCGCGGAGCCCGCTTCTAAGGATCTGCCTGTGATCGAGATCCGAAACAATGGCAGGGAAGCGAAAGCACTTATCGAAGCTGCGTCGGCAAGCCAACACCGGAGTGTATACCTCCCGATGGTTCGTGGGATACTTCATGATGTCTTGCAAGTTTTCGATTTTGCCGAGCAAGGGATGGTTACCGGAAAACGATCCAACACGACCGTTCCTCCTCAATCCCTGTTCCTATTGAACGATCCATTCATTCGGCAACACTCGCTTCGCTACGCCGCATCGTTGGTTGGGGACTCAGGAAATGAGATTGAAAGCAAAATCGCACATCTCTATTTGCGAACTTTCCAACGCTACCCGACGAGTACCGAACTGCAACGCGCACTATCGTTTCTAGAAGCTTATCAGATCCAATTCAAAGAACTGAAAGAGAAGCGATTGGAGCAAGAACGAGATGAACAACACAAAGAAATCTCCTCTCTCGGTTCCGCAGGGAAGGAAGGGGCCAACAAAGCGGTTGCGGAGGTGACCCCCGAAGCCAATGCTGCAGCTCCCGAGGACGGGCGAGGGATCGAAGCACCGGTTGAAGGTGGCCTCGCGCTCGATCCCTCGACCTCAGAAGAAGCCGCTCTCTCAGCTTTGGTTCAAGCCCTCTTCGCCAGCGCTGAGTTTCGATTCGTACGTTAGGAAAAAGCAACCGCTTTTTAGATCACCGCTCCCCTCGCTCCGCTTCGGGAAGAGGGGCTTGGGGTGGCCTGACGCATCGGTGTTAAGTGGGTGGACGCGAAGCGTCCCTCCCATCACAACCCGTGGCGTAAGCGAGGGACAGCGTCGCGAGTGCACGTAGTCCTTGTCGGGAATATCTCAGGCATCGGTTGGCACGTCCCTGAGGCACGAAGGGCGTGTTGTGAGACCTGGGATAGACGTCTGGTTGCCAGCGCTATCCCTCGCTTACGCCACGGGTTGTGATTTGCGGGCCATGCGTTCAAACGTCCCCCGCTCAAAATCGGGAAGCTATTTCGGGACTGTTCCTCAACATCTCAATATTCACAAGGAAGCCAATAAGGAAACCAATCATGAATCAATTCACAAACCATCCCCTCCTATCTCGTCGCGATATCCTGCGGACAACAGCCGCTGGTTTCGGCTCAGTCGCACTGGCGGGGCTTTTGCAGAGTCAAACCCGTGCGAGTGGCGAACCTCTCAAACCGCTCGCTCCGAGAAAGCCTCATTTCCCCGTCAAAGCCAAAAGGATTATCTTCCTCTTTCTCGAAGGAGCGTTCTCGCAACTCGATACCTGGGAGTACAAGCCCCAGTTGATCGCAGACCACGGCAAGGCGGGACCGGGAGGTGGTACCTTGGTCGCATCCCGTTTTAAGTTTGCACAACATGGACAAACCGGAACTTGGGTATCCGAACTCTTCCCGCACTGCGCGAAGCATGTCGACAAGTTGTGCTTTATTCGCGGGTTGCACACCGATACACCTGCTCACCCTCAAGCGGTAATTCAATTGCACACGGGAACAGCCATCGCGTCCCTTACACGTCCATCCATGGGGTCTTGGTTACTGTATGGCTTGGGAACCGAGAACCAAGATTTGCCAGGTTACATCACCATCAATCCGCCCCCCAATTTTGGTGGTGCGATCAACTTCGGAAGCGCATTTCTCCCCGCACACTATCAGGGGACCAAGCTCAGTGATCGAGGAGAGCTTGCGAACATCAAGCCTTCACAAGACGTTCGTCTCCAGCGGCAGCAACTCGATTTGATCCAATCGATGAACCAAGAGTTCAAAACCGCTCCTGGAAGTCCAGCGGAGCTGGAGGGAATCATTCAGTCCTATGAACTTGCGTTCAAGATGCAGGACAAGGTTCCAGATATACTTGACTTCTCTAGTGAGTCGCAAGAAACCCTAGACGCCTATGGCGTTCAAGAGGGACCAGAGGGTAGCTTTGCCCGCCAATGCTTAATGGCGCGCAAGCTAAGCGAGGCGGGAGTTCGGTTTGTCGAGGTGTGCGATCCAGGCTGGGACCACCACAACAATCTTCATCAAGGTCTGATCAATAGAACTCGTTCGGTCGATCAACCCGTGGCTGCCCTCTTAGCGGATCTGGAGCAGCGAGGATTGCTGGAAGAAACGCTCGTTCTGTTCGGCAGTGAGTTCGGACGGCTTCCTCAAGCGCAAGGCCCCGACGGTCGAGACCACAACATCACGGGCTACCCCATGTGGTTCGCCGGAGCAGGGGTCAAGCCCGGCTTTTCGTTCGGTGGAACCGATGAGTATGGTCGCGAAGCGGTCGAAGGGCGGATGCATACCCATGACTTGCACGCGACGGTTCTTGCCCTGATGGGACTCGATCATGAATCCCTTACCTACAACTACGCGGGAAGAGAGTTCCGACTAACCGACGTCGCCGGAGAGGTAGCGTACGATATCTTCGCCTAGTCGATAAGAACCACGGAATACACGGAAGACACGGAAGGTGAGGCTCAAGGGATAAGGCCTTAAGGTTTAAGGAAGAAGAGAGGGGCTGAGGGTGACCTGACGCATCGGTGTGAAGGGGGGGACGCGAAGCGTCCTCCCCTTCACAACCCGTGGCGTAAGCGAGGGACAGCGTCGCGAGTGCACTTAGCCCTTGTCGGGAAATATCTCAGGCCTCGGGTGGCACGTCCTGAGGCACGAAGGGCGTGCTGTGAGACCTTGGAAGGATGCTTGGTTGCCAGCGCTGTCCCTCGCTAACGCCACGGGTTGTGATTTTTGGGTCTTGCTTACGCGTCGGCCAAACTACCCAAACACTTTAATACTCGCGCCGATGCGTCAGGCCACCCCGTAGCTCAATAACCCTTGTCTAGACAAAAGTTGTTCGAACATGTATTTTGGAGGCGATATTACACGATAGCAATCCACGTACTACCGCGAGCGAATTTGACGAATCGACTCTCATCGGACTGATCGATTTGAAAAGAGGAATTCATGAGCAACCAGGCAAATCAAGACGTTGTCCGTCCGGCCATTCGAGTACATTGGGGAGGTCTGGCAGGGTATTTGATTTTCCTTGTGGCTGGAATTGGCTTGTTTCTGCTGATTCGTGATTATGGGGCTGGATTGACCGCTCCGCCAACTCCGGCCGATTCCCAGCCTGTTGGGGGGCAGGTGTCTGGGCATGTGGATGTCGTATTCCATGTGGTCGCCACACTCTCTGCTGTAGTCTTCCTGGGAATTGTGCTCGCGAAGGTCTGTCGGTATCTGGGGCAGCCTCCGGTCATCGGTGAGGTTGTCGCCGGGATTCTTTTGGGGCCGTCCGTATTGGGGGCCATCTCGCCTGAGGCGATGCATGTACTGATTCCATCCTCAGCGCAAGACCCATCAGGCCAAGTCCCTGCCGCGATTCGGGCGGTGTCGCAACTGGGTGTCATCCTGTACATGTTCCTCGTCGGGCTTCACTTGAACGGAGCACGGTTGGCAAAACGAATTCATGCCGCAGTGGCGGTCTCACACGCCAGCATTCTTGCCCCCTTTGTGCTTGGGACGGCACTTGCGATCTGGCTGTACCCCATCTTTTCCCATCAGGGGGTTCCGTTTACAAGCTTTGCCATGTTCATGGGTGTGGCGATGTCTATCACGGCGTTTCCCGTTCTAGCCCGAATCCTCACAGACCGGAATTTGGACAAGACCGAAATAGGTGGAGTTGCGCTAAGCTGCGCGGCTGCCGATGATGTCACCGCATGGTGTCTGCTGGCGTTTGTTGTCGGTATCGCAAGGGCAAACCTCGAAGGTGCCGTGTGGGTGATCGGAGGAGCGATCGTCTTCGTAGTTTTCGTATTCGTGATCCTAAGGCCGATATTGAAACGTTTGCTTCACAAGCACGAGCAACAAGCGGAAACGCCCTCATCTAGCGTGTTGCCCGCCATCCTCCTGGTTGTGCTCTTGGCCGCCCTAGCCACCGAAGGTATTGGAATCCATGCTCTGTTCGGCGCATTTCTTTTGGGGGCGGTGCTCCCTCACGACAGCCGGGTCGCACAGGAGGTCACTGCCAAGTCCAAAGATCTGGTGACTGTATTACTACTCCCCGCGTTTTTTGCGTTTAGTGGTATGCGAACGCAGATTCAGCTGATGAGTGGCTGGGAGAGTTGGTTCTGGTGCGGGGTGATCATCGTGGTGGCGACGGTTGGAAAATTCGGAGGGACCTTCGTCGCTGCCCGTCTGACGGGTTTGAACTGGCGTGAATCGACCATCCTCGGCACCCTCATGAATACCCGCGGCTTGATGGAATTGATCGTTCTCAACATCGGTCTTGATCTGGGAATGATCAGCCCCACCCTGTTCGCAATGATGGTAGTCATGGCCTTGGTAACCACTGCCGCAACCGGACCAATTGTCGATCGCCTGGGGCTTGGCAAGCAATGCGACTCCAAATGTGCTGAGGGATAAAGCTGTGTTGGAGCACCTTTGCTACTCGACGGTAACATTCCGAATACCTGCAGTTCCTCCCGCAATAACCCAAGTCGTGAGTTCCTGCTTTTCACCGATCAGGCTTTGTTCAGCCTCCAGCGTCAAATCGATACTCTCCCCTTGGAGCACAAAGCTGGCCTTGGTTCCATCGATCGTAATCTGGGCCGTATACCATTTTCCTGCCGCGACCGAGCCACCCGCTGTCCCCCAAGTTTCCGTTTGGTCTGGACCATCTCGGCCATCGCTATCATTCTTCACGATTTGAATTCCAGACTCGTTCACGTCAAATCGATAGGAACGGTTGTTATTGGCATCGATGCGAACGGTTGCTCTTTCAGCATCCAGCAACTGAACATCGTACTTAATCGTCAGTGCCGAGTTTGTTGCACCTGAACCAGCATCTTTCGCAGCGTTCTTGTTCCGTAGTTCAGGAGCGACGGCAAGGGCTGCTGTTTGGTTGCCTTGTACAGTCACAAATAACCCACCTTCTTTGGGTTCCCACTTCCCTCGAACAATGCGCCACGGATCGCTTGGAACCTTCTCCACTGGTTCGGAAATAGCTGGAATTCCGGCGGCAATCTTGACGACTGACTCTTCGGGTAACTCGCGACTAAAACCACCTGCTCGATAGCGAACCAGCAAATCTTGTAGTTCTTTCACAACCTCAGGATGCTCGGACGAAACATCTTTTGACTCCGACGGGTCTTTTGCCAAGTGAAACAACTGGGGCTTCTGCTCGGCAAGTCGCTCTGTTTGGTTTCGGTTCGAGTTGGGAAGACCATTGGGAGTTGGAGCAGCGACCCCTTCCACCCACTTCCAATCCCCTTTCCGAATCGCGAAGACTCCTTCAGCGCTATGGACGATGACATCGCGACGAATGTTGCTATTGGAAGTGTCGCTCGTCCACGCCGAGGAGATGTCGTAACTGTCTTGAGCGGCTTCCGCGACCGGTGGGAGTGTTTGTCCCGTGACAGCGGCGAGAGACGCAACGGTGTCGACCAAACTAACGATCTCATCGCTCGTTGAGCCTGGTTGTACCTTCCCTGGCCACCGCACAATATAGGGGACACGGAATCCACCCTCATAGATCGTGTGTTTGCCACCTCGCAATGAACCGTTCACCTTCAGTCCCTTCTCATAGGCTTGAGTCTGGGGCGATGATTTATTATCCGGTCGATAGACACCACCATTGTCGCTCGTGAATACTAACAAGGTATTTTCCGTTGCGTTCGTACGATCGAGGGCTTCAAGCAATGCTCCAACGCTACGATCTAGTTCGTGGATCCAATCACCATAAACGCCTGCTGCGCTAGAGCCAGCCACCTCAGGGGATGGTGTAAGCGGGTTATGAATTCCGACCGGTGTGTAGTAAAGGAAAAACGGTTGATCTTTGCTCTGCTTCTCGATCCACTGCACGGCTTTCTCCGTGAGAACATTCGGGACCTGATCGTTCTTGCGACGAGGAGCATCGATCTCAATACCGTCGAGGCGGTTAGCTGGGGTGTTCTCCTTGCCATAATCTTTTTGGAAGCGATCGTCGTTCTCGGCGGGACTCGCGACCACATCCCCTTCTCCGATAGCACCATTCTTGAGGCCGTACGTATAGTGGTTTTCCACGAAAACGCCTGTGATGTCTCCATGATTGGACGGGATACCGAAGTGGTAATCGAACCCGATCTCCAATGGCCCTGGAGCAAGCTTCGCTTTATAGTCCGTCCTTCCATCGAGAGAACGTGCGTTTCCATAACCAAGATGCCACTTTCCGATAGCGGCGGTATTGTAGCCTTGCTTATCGAGTAACGACGCAACGGTCAGTTGGTCAGTACGAATGTGAAGGGGAGCAAACGGGTTTAGCACACCTCGCTGAAGGGAAGTTCGAAAAGCATATTGCCCGGTTATCAATCCGTACCGCGTAGGAGAGCAAACACTTGAACCGGTGTATGCTTGCGTAAATCGCTTCCCTTCTTTAGCGATCCGATCGATGTTGGGTGTCTTGACCAAAGACTCAGGAGCACCATAAGGGGTTGTGCTTCCGTACCCGAGATCGTCCGCCAAGATAATGACGATGTTCGGTTTACTGGTGGCAGAGGAAGACACTTTAACAGTTCCATCCTTCCCGAACCCTATGCTGGGTGCCCCAGCAGAAAAGACGGTTCCAGCAAGGAGTGAGAGGAGTAGAAACTTTCGAAAATCACGCCTTGGCATCGGTTTATCCCTTGATATAGAAAGGCAATTGGGTGTTGGACCAGCGAACGCAACCCCCAATCGCACATCTCATGCCAATGCGGTCTCTCTAATCTCGGCGATCGTGTTTGTCTGATCGG